>DAIMYK010000146.1:0-4907 GCA_036734525.1 Sediminibacterium sp.
TTAGATACATTTTTTTGAAATGGCTAATCGGGCTATTATTTTCGATCTCAATGGAACCATGATCGATGATATGAATTTTCATATTCGGGCATGGTATGAGATACTGAATCATCTTGGTGCGGAACTCACGCTGGAGCAAGTGAAGCTGGAGTGCTATGGGAAAAACGAAGAGCTGCTGGAGAGAATTTTTCCGGGTAGATTTTCCAGAGAAGAAATGCAAGAAATGATTGCCCGGAAGGAAGCAGGTTACCGTGAAGTATTTCGTCCCTATCTGCAATTGATTAACGGGTTAGATGTTTTTTTGCATCAGGCACATCAACAAAATATTCTCATGGGGATCGGATCCGCGGCCTTACCGGAAAACATCAACTATGTTTTGGATGGATTATCCATTAGAAATTATTTCAAGGCAATTGTTAGTGCAGTTGATGTTCAGGTGAGCAAGCCAGATCCGGAAACATTTCTACTCTGTGCTGAAAAATTAGGTGTTCAACCCAAAGATTGTGTTGTATTCGAGGATGCACCTAAAGGAGTGGAGGCAGCTCGTTTGGCTGGAATGCCATGCGTTGTTCTTACAACGATGCATCCCGAAAATGATTTTCAAGAAGGGAATCACATCCTATATATGATAAAAAATTATACAGATGCCAGACTGGCAAGTATCTTTCAATGATTCAATACAAAATTATTGCACTTGTTGATATGCATTTCAAGTTGAATTGGGGATAGATTGATTATGGCAGAAAAGAGTATCTTCAGTAATTCGAACCTCAGAAAAAGTCAACCAAATGAAAGTCTTGCAAACTACCGATTACATTGTTTTCCTTTTTTACTTTATCATCGTTAGCGGATATGGATACATGGTTTACAGGAAAAAAAAACAAACAACCATTGCCGCATCTCACGATTTTTTTCTGGCAGAAGGATCTCTTACCTGGTGGGCCATCGGTGCTGCTCTTATTGCTTCCAATATTTCTGCAGAGCAAATGATTGGCATGAGTGGCAACGGGTTTACAATGGGACTCGCCATATCTACGTATGAATGGATGGCGGCAGCATCACTTCTGATTGTAGCGATATTTTTTATTCCTGTTTACCTGAGGAATAAAATTTATACTATGCCTCAGTTCTTACAAACCCGTTACAATGATACGGTTGCGATGATCATGGCCGTATTTTGGCTTTTGTTGTATGTGGTAGTAAATCTAACCTCTATTCTATACCTGGGAGCGCTGGCAATACATAGCATCAGTGGCATTTCTATCACTACCTGCATGTACTTGCTCGGTGTATTTGCCATTTTTATCACGCTGGGAGGAATGAAAGTGATTGGTTATACAGATGTGATACAGGTTTTCTTTCTCGTGGTAGGCGGACTGGTAACAACTTATCTCGCACTTGGGTTAGTGAGCCAGATCTATGGCCAAACCGGTGTCATGAACGGATTGAATATATTATATACCGAGGCCAACGATCATTTTCACATGATATTGAAAAAAGACAATCCCAGCTACCTCGACCTGCCCGGGTTATCTGTTCTGATAGGTGGTATGTGGATCGTTAACCTCAATTATTGGGGTTGTAACCAGTATATCACACAACGGGCCCTTGGTGCCAGTTTGCCAACTGCACGCAATGGAATTTTATTCGCGGCTTTTTTAAAATTGCTCATGCCGGTTATTGTGGTTCTTCCGGGAATAGCGGCTTATGTGTTGAATCAAAAAGGATATTTCTCTCAGGGTCAGCTATTGGGAGAAAACGGGCAACTCATGGCAGATAAGGCCTATCCATCCCTTCTCAACCTTTTACCCGTTGGTTTGAAAGGGTTATCCTTCGCCGCTCTCACGGCAGCTATCGTTGCATCTCTGGCAGGGAAGGCCAACAGCATTTCTACGATTTTTACATTGGATATTTATCAGAAAAAAATCAATCCCGAAGCAAGCGAGTCATCATTGGTTACCACCGGAAAATATACCATTGTAGTGGCAATGGTTATTGCAATTTTAATTGCTCCACATCTGGGTATTGAAAAAGGTGGATTCAAGTATATTCAAGAATATACCGGCTTTGTGTCCCCCGGTATATTCGCCATGTTCATCCTGGGCTTTTTCTGGAAAAAGGCAACTTCCAATGCAGCTCTCTATGCAACCATTGGCGGATTCATTTTGTCAGTTCTTTTCAAGTTTCTCCCACAATGGGTTGATCTTTCTTCATTGGCATCATCAGGTTTTTCAATTCTGAATCCAGACGGAGTTTATGAAATACCCTTCATTGATAGAATGGGTTTTGTATTCCTGATTTGTGTTATCGGAATGGTCATCATTAGTTGGTATGAAAATAAGAAAGGAATTCGCCCTAAAGGGTTACAGCCGGGAGGAAGCTTATGGGAAATGCACCCTGCATTCCTGGCGGGTACCTTGCTGATTGCGGGAATACTAACAGCACTCTATACTATTTTCTGGTAAGATCTCGTGGGTGATTGCTATTACCCACAAGAGCTGTTTGGCTGGCATTCAACATGTAAAATGAATGACGGGTGTTTATACTGTCCCAATGTCCGTTGAAAATCTACGGGTCTCTTGCTATCCTGTAGATTGACGTCAACAACAGGTAATCAAAAGAAAAAATTAGTTTTATTGTTAATTATGAAGTATATACGTATATAATATATAAAATATGTAAATGGTAATTGAGCCCGCTAAAAATTCGTGATTTTATAGGTGATTCAGGTCTGACTTCGTACCTTTGCCACCCCGAATAAAAAAAAGCGGGTTTTTTATGAAATTCATTACCAAACAATTAAACGCAGATGCTCAGGAGACGGCTGCAGCTCAACCAGCTGAACAGTCCGCTGCTGCGACAACAAATGCACCTGAGACCATGCCGGCAGCTACGGCACATGATGATTTTGACTGGAGCATTGACAAGCGCAATGTGAGTCATTATGCAGAAACTGATCGTGTAAAGTATGACAAAGTGTACGATCAGACTTTCGTTCAAATTGAGGATGGCGAGATCATCCGCGGATTAGTGGTTGCACTCACAAAAACCGATGTTGTAATCAACATTGGATTCAAAAGTGACGGATTGGTTTCTTTGAATGAATTCCGCGATGTACCCGGACTGAAAGTAGGGGATGAAGTGGAAGTGATGGTGGTTGAAAAAGAAGACCGTCAGGGAAATCTTCACCTCAGCAGAAAATCTGCCCGCATCTATCGTGCCTGGGAAAGAATCGTTGAAGTTCACAAGACAGGTGAAGTTATTACAGGTACTGTAACCAGCAAGACCAAGGGTGGATTGATCGTGGATGTATTTGGTATGGAAACCTTCCTGCCAGGTTCACAGATAGATGTGAAGCCTGTAACTGATTACGATCAGTTTGTAGGAAAGACGATGGAATTCAAGGTGGTAAAAATCAATGAGACCATCAAGAATGCTGTAGTATCTCACAAAGCATTGATTGAAAGTGATATCGAGGCACAACGTGCTGAGATCATGAGCAAACTCGAAAAAGGACAGGTACTGGAAGGTGTGGTGAAAAACATCACAGATTTCGGTGCATTCATGGATTTGGGTGGTCTCGATGGTCTGCTGTATATCACAGATATCTCATGGGGTCGCATTTCTCACCCAAGTGAAGTGGTGAAACTGGACCAGAAATTACAAGTGGTTGTACTTGATTTTGATGATGATAAGAAGCGTATCTCTCTGGGTCTGAAGCAGCTGACACCCCATCCATGGGATGTATTGCCTGCGGGACTGGAAGAAGGTAGCGTAGTAAAAGGTAAAGTGGTTAATATTGAAGATTATGGTGCATTCCTGGAGATTCAACCGGGTGTTGAAGGTCTGGTGCACGTATCTGAAATTACATGGGCCAATACCCCTATTAACGCCAAGGAATTCTTTAAGCTGCATGATGAGTATGAGGCAAAAGTGGTAACCCTTGATAAGGATGCCCGCAAGATGAGTCTCAGCATCAAGCAGATGACTCAGGATCCATGGAATGATATCGAAACCAAATTCCCAGAAGGCAGCAAGCACCAGGGATTGGTTAAAAATATTACTCCCTACGGTGTGTTCGTTGAGCTGGAGCCAGGTATTGGCGGCATGATCCATATCAGCGATCTTAGTTGGTTAAAGCGATTCAATCACCCCGGTGATTACACCAAAGTGGGAGAGAAAATCGATATCATCATCCTGAGCATCGATAAAGAAAACCGTAAACTCCAACTGGGTCACAAGCAATTGGAAGAAGATCCCTGGAATGCACTGGAGGAAACTTTCGCTGTTGGAACCTTACACGAAGGAACCATCGTGAGGAAAGAAGACAAAGGTGCCCTGGTACAATTGACTTATGGACTGGAAGGTTTTGTTCCCAATCGTCACCTGGCGAAGGAGGATGGAAAGAACCTGCAGGTTGAGGAAACAGCGCAATTCGTAGTAATTGAATTCGATAGAAACGAAAAGCGCATCCTGCTGAGTCATAGCCGTATCCGTGAACAACAGGAGACAGATCAAAAAGAATCTGCTAAGAAAGAGGCCCGTGCCGAATCCGACAGCACCAAAAAGGCTGTTAAGAACATCCAATCAAAAGTAGAGAAAGCTACTTTGGGTGATCTGGGAGCTCTGGCTGAAATCAAAGCAAAATTGAAAGAAGGCGAAGGGGATACTAAATAATCCCTCTCCATTGATAAAATAAGGCTGCTTTGCCAATACAGGCGAGGCAGCCTTTTTCGCTGATAATGAGGCATTTTAAAGGAACCTTAACGCCCACTCCGCCGCAGGTGCCTTAAATTGCTCGTAAATAGTTAACTTTGCCCGCTTCTATGAAGAAAATTCCGGTTTTTTATTTCCTTGCCGTCTCCCTGCTTACCATTTCCTGTGCAGGTAAATTCGGGAAGATCATG
>DAIMYK010000147.1:0-4879 GCA_036734525.1 Sediminibacterium sp.
ATTTGAAGGCGAAGGCAGGGAACACACCATAACGGTTGTTGGCACCGAACTTAGAAGAACCATCCGCACGGAGTGTAGCAGTTAAGAAATACTTATCTGCATAAGAGTAGTTCACACGGGTAAAGAATGACTGCAAAGTATTCTTATCAAATCCGGGAACAAAGTTGCGGTAGTTTCTGAACTGACCTACATCTTTCTTGAAATCAAAATTAGGGCCTGGAACAGAGGTCAGACCAAGCCCCCAGCCAACACGACCTTCGTATTCACTCTGGAAGCTTTGGTTAGAATAACCAAGGATAGCGTTCAGGTTGTGCTTACCGAAAGATTTGTCATAAGTCAGGTATTGCTCAAACAAAACAGAAGTGTTTTTGAGGGTTTGCTCAGTCATACGACCATTTTGCTGGATACCGTTACCTAAATCCAAACCAAAAATATTTACAGTACCACCGTATGCATTAGAACCCAAACGAGGATCTGCAAATGCAGTACGAACAGATTTAGTTTGATCATAACCAAATACAGCTTTATAAGATAACTCTTTGGTTATCTGATAAGTTGCAGACAGGTTATTCAGGAAACGATTGATGTAATCGCGGTCATCAAAATAAGCCAGCATTTGAACCGGGTTACGCTGATCGCCGGGCTGGAAGAAAGTTCCATCGGCATTTCTTACAGGGTTGGTTGGGTTAAGCTGAAGAGCAGCGCCCAACAAGCTTCCCTGATAACCTGCGTTGTTAGAAAGTGGAGGATACTGGCTCTTAGTATTAGAATAAGTAGAAGCCAATTCCAATTTCAATTTATTGTCCATCAGCATCTGAGAAACGTTGGCACGGATGGTCATACGCTTCAGAGAGCTGTTGCGTACAATACCCTGCTGGTCATCATAAGAACCACTGATGCGGGCAGTTGTACCACCTACATTGTAGCCCCAGCTTAGGTTATAATTCTGAGAAATAGCAGTTCTGAAGATCTCATCCTGCCAGTCAGTAACAGCACCATTGTCGATTAACTTAACAGCTTCACCGGCAGCAACTGGATCAGCACCACCATCGATGTTAGCTTTTTTAGCAGCCAACAGGAAGTCTGAAGCGCTCATCAAGTCATAACGCTTGGCAGTTGTAGCCACGTTGGTGTTAGCGCTCAGGTTGAAAGAACCATTGCGACCGCCACGTCCACTCTTAGTGGTAATGAGGATTACACCATTCGCACCTCTAGAACCGTAAATAGCGGCAGCAGAAGCGTCTTTCAATACAGTAATGCTCTCGATATCATTGGGGTTCAGGAACACCAGGGGATTCTTAGGGGTAGTACCACCCTCAACACCACTGGCAGATCCCAGCGTACCACCTTGACCCAGGGGCACACCATCCACAACGTACAGAGGCTCCTGAGCACCACTGATAGAACCCGTACCACGGATGTTGATGGTTGCAGCAGCACCGGGCTCACCGGTAGCAGGCGTAACCAGAACACCGGGTGTACGACCCTGCAGTAACTGATCGGGAGTAGCAATCTGTCCTTTGTTAAAGTCTTTGGTAGTTACATTAGCCACAGAACCTGTCAGGTCTTTTACCTTACGGGTACCATAACCCACAACCACTACTTCACCTAACTGCTCATTAGTGGCAGCGAGAGAAACATTAATGGAGGAGTTAGCACCTACGGCAACTTCCTTGCTTCCAAAACCTACACTGGAAAATACCAGGGTTGCGTTGGAGGCAGCATTAATACGATAGGAACCATCATTGGCAGTTTGTGTACCAGTGCTGGAACCCTTCACAACAACGGAAACTCCGGCCAGCGGAGATCCATCCTTCGCATCGGAAACTTTTCCCGTAACGGTCTTCGTTTGGGCATGAGCCGCAACAACGAAGAAGCACGCAAAAAGTCCCGTGAGTAAGGGCATAACTAGCTTCTTACAATTCATAGTTGGCAGTTTATTGGTTAAAATAAGCGAAACAAATATAGAAGATTTTATGAAAAATAATTTTTTGTTACATTTTTTTATGCAAGAAATGGGTATCAGGTACACAAAAAGACTTCCCGGCTCTCAATAACGCTGCACAATATTAAAAAATTACTATGTGAACTAAGTGAAAACAAATATATTTAATTTGTATATGTATTGATTGCTCACCTCCTATAGTACCGGTATATCATTGCAGCCACCGTAGACAATGCATGCTTGGTTGCTGACTCATCGGTAGCCCCCTTGGACAGCAAAACCAGCACCAATTTCCCCCCACCGGGTAAAAAGAGGATGCCCGCATCATGGAAAACCCCGGTAATCCAACCCGTTTTGTGCGCCACAGGAGTGCCGGAGGGCAATTGCACCGGGATAATATCCTTATAAAACTGTTGTAACAATATGTCTGTCATCTCTTTGGAAGCATCCCCACTTATTGCCCGACCCAGGCCAATCTGCTCATAGATCCTCATTTGATCATATGCACTGGTAACATTGTTCAGTCCTTGTCTATACGCTTTGCCGTCCTCCACCCCCCGCATTACCTGAATGGTTGGCGCCCCCAAAGAACGCATAGTGGCAGTGACCTGCTTGCCATCTGCCAATTTCATCAACAAATTGGTGGCAAGATTGCTGCTCCGGGTGATCATCCGAAACAATAAATAGCTAATGGTTTGATAGGTTCCCATTTTCTGATACACTTCATCATCGCTGTCATCAGCCGGGGATAACTGATACAAGCTGCCATCCACTATGCTGGCAAATTCATTTTGTACCAATAAAGTATCATCCAGACCAATCTTACCCTCCGCCACCTGGCGAAAAATTTCAATCATCACGGGTGTTTTCATCGTACTGGCAGCATGAAACATCTCCTTCTCGTTGATCAGAATAGTATCTCCATCGGGCAGATGCTTGACAGCGAGAGCATAAATACCCGGTTGCCGACCCAGCCAATCTCTTATTCCTGCAATAAGCTGCTGTTTCCCCGGAGGGATATCCTGTGCCTGAACTCCTAATGATATTATCATGACTGTTAGGAGAAAGATTTTTCTCATGCTACCAATTTACTGCTAAATTTCAGTAATATTAGAATATGAAACTTTTCATGGTATTGATCGGCTGTAAGCCGGAAGGCAGACACACAGAACAACACGATATTTTCTTTGGTATTGCCCAAACATTGGCTGACTTGGTTCCACAGATGAAATCCTTCTGGCCGGGGAAACACAAATTGCACATTGATGCCTGGCGGGAAGTGACCACAGTAGGTCAATTCAACATACGCATCGTGCCTGCTCAAAAGAAAAAGTCCGAAAAAATCGCAGCACAACAATTGTTTTTTCTCAACCTGGGTGGTTACCGCCAGGGAGAATTTGAGGAATACCATTATAAACTTATTGAAGTAGCTCCGAACATCTCAACAGCGATTCAATCAGCCAAACAAACTGCATTCTACAAACATACCGGCTTCAAAGGAGCCACCTCGCACATAGATGATAAATATGGCATTGACATTGATGATTCCTATTTGGTAGAAGATCTTTTGTCAGATGAACTGAGGGAAAAATACCATATTCAAATTTCTTCCGGCCGAAAAACAACAGAAGATGATTGGCACATCGGCTATACCAAGCTTTCATCCCTTACCAAGTCCTGATTATTTTTCAACCACCTGTTATGAAAAAAGGAGATTTCCTCCGAACGATGACTAACTCAGCGTTGAGTACACCATTGGCATGGCTCTCACTTCCTGCCGGTGCACAACAACTTTTGAAATCCTCCCCGGAAGTTACTGCCGGTGATGACGCATTCTGGCAAGAGATAAGAGGTGCTTATCGTTTGAAACCGGACTACATCAATCTGGAGAACGGTTATTACAATATTTTACCAACGCCATTATTAGAGCGACACATAGAACATATTCGGGAGGTGAATTACCAGGGCTCTTATTACATGCGGAAATTTCAGTTTGACAACAAAAGGAAAATGGCTTCCCGCGTAGCGGAATTGGTGGGAACCACCCCGGATCAACTGGTACTTACCCGCAATACAACTGAATCACTGGATATGATAATTGGCGGGTATCCCTGGCAGCCGGGAGATGAAGCTGTAATGGCAGAACAAGATTACGGTGCGATGCTCGACATGTTCCGGCAGGCAGCCAAAAGATTCGGTATTAAAAACAACATTGTATCTGTTCCCAATCACCCTACATCCGATGAGGAAATTGTAGAGTTGTATGCAAAAGCTATCACGCCCAAAACCAAACTCCTGATGATCTGTCACATGATCAACATCTCAGGACAAATCTTGCCTGTTCGGAAAATCTGTGACATGGCACATAGCAAGGGAGTAGAGGTAATGGTGGATGGTGCGCATGCCATTGCGCATATTCCTGTTAACATGACTGAACTCGATTGTGATTATTACGGAGCCAGTCTTCACAAATGGCTTTGCGTACCACTGGGTGTTGGATTATTGTACATGAAGAAAAAACACATTGGAAAAATCTGGCCACTCCTGGCGCCTGCTGAAAAAGCCGCAGATGATATTACCCGCCTGAATCATTTGGGTACGCATCCTGTGCATTGTGAACTGACAGTTATCGATTCCATTGAATTTTTTCGAATGATCGGCGCTGAAAGAAAAGAAGCCAGATTGAGATTTTTGCAACAATACTGGACAAGTCGCGTGGCCAATCTTCCGGGCATTGTTTTAAATACTCCCACCGATGCTGCCCGTTCTTGCGCCATCGCGAATGTTGGAATCAAGGGAATGAAACCTGCTGATATGTCTGCCCGACTTTTAGAAAAATATAAAATATGGACGGTAGCCATAGATACTGCGGGCATTCATGGATGCAGGATCACACCGAATCTTTATTCTACTACTGCAGAACTAGATGTATTC
>DAIMYK010000148.1:0-4873 GCA_036734525.1 Sediminibacterium sp.
ACCAAGGGTTTAATGGTATCCAATCCGGTATATATCAATGGCTTTCAGGTGGGAACTGTGATGGAAATCGAAAATGACGATGCTTCACTTCATTCCATCACCCTGACCTTAAAAATGAAGGAATTCTATCAAATACCCGTGAATTCACTGGCCGAAATACGTGAAAATCCCCTGGGTACTCCCAGTGTTATCATACGCCTGGGAAATGCCACCACCTATCTGAATGCGGGTGATACGGTGAAAACACAGAATACCCCGGGCATGATCGCAAGTCTGGTAGATAAAATGGGTCCTGTCGGACAACAGATTCAGGAAACCCTGCTGCAACTGGACTCTGTTCTCAAAAATATCAATCGAGTATTCGATCCGAATACCCGCCGTAACATGCAGGAAATGATCGCATATATCAATAACACCACAGCCAGTCTGGTGGTTTCGTCAGCTTCCATACAACAGATGTTAACAGCACCTGATGGAAGCATACAACAGACCATGCAAAATGTCAATCGGTTTACTCAAAACCTGGCAGAAAACAATGATAAGGTAAACAAGATTTTGAGTCAGACAGAAACAACTACTGCACAATTGAGTAAAACAGATTTTTCAGGAGCTGTTGAGCAACTCAAGTCAGCAGTAAGTAACTTAAATACTTTGCTTGCCAATATTCAGTCCGATAAAGGAACTTTGGGAAAGTTGATTAACGATAAAACACTCTACCTACAGCTGAATGAAACTTTGAAGAGTACCAATACTTTGATGGACGATCTGCGCTTGCATCCCAAGCGGTATGTAAGCTTCTCTGTTTTTGGAAAAAAAGATAAATCAGGTCCGATCATGCAGCCCCTGCATGATTCCATTCCTTCCCCCCGCTGATGAAAAATACAGCCAGGATATTTCTCTCTGTAGCGTTGTTCTGCTTCTGTCACCAGATAACATCGGCACAGGTCAATCCTGCACCGGTTGATTCCAGTACAGGTGCGAATAAAATTGTTCAGATACTTTCAGCCCGCCAAATTCAATTCTTACAACAAGACTCTATTCACAATTATACAATTGCAGTTGGTAATGTGAAGATCAGACAGGAAAAGACACTTTTTTTTGCTGATAGCGTTCGCGTGAACAGATTTGATAACAGCATGGAAGCTTTTGGCAATATTCACATCAATGATGCCGACAGTGTTCATACTTATGCGCAATATCTGAATTATCTGGGCAATGAAAAAAAGGCACTTCTGCGCAAGAAGGTAAGATTGACAGATGGCTCGGGAACCCTGACAACTGAAGAGCTGGACTATCAGGTGAATCAAAAAATTGGTATTTATCGGAAAGGCGGACGTTTGGTGAACAAAAAAACTGTTCTCACCAGTGAAGAAGCTATGTATTATGGAGATACCAGGGATGTGATTTTCACCAGGAAAGTATTACTAAAGGATCCGGAATACACCATACAAACAGATACTTTACAATACAATACTGATAAGGAGTCTGTTCGTATTTCCTCTCCCACCCGCATAGTAGATTCTTCAAAGCGAATTATCCTTACCCGGGATGCTTTCTTTGACAGGAAAAATAAAAAAGGGTTTTTGTACCAAAGACCTGTGATCATTGATAGTTCTTATACATTTACTTCGGATGATATGGCCATCAATGACTCGACCGGTCAAAGTGAGTTCAGGGGCAATGCGGTTTACCGTAGCAAGGATAGTACGGGTGGTTTTGATCTGATTGCCAATAACATTAAGACAGATAAAAAGAAAGATATTCTGCTGGCAACCATACAGCCTCTTTTGCTGGTCAAACAAAAACGAGATACTACTTTCATCGCCGCTGATACGTTGTATGTCGCCCGATTGCTGGATCTGCGTAAATCCCGGGAAGTGCCGGAGGTGAGAGATGTATTGGCAACCGATTCTGCTGAATTCATCAAGAGAAGACAGGATACAACTTTGCGATATTTTGAAGCATATCCTCGCGTGCGGGTCTATGCCGATTCGTTACAAGGTGTCGGTGATAGTCTGTTCTATTCTTTAGAAGATTCCGTTTTTCGCTTTTTCAAATCACCGGTAGTTTGGGCCAAAGAGAATCAGATATTGGGCGATACTTTATATCTGTTTTTGAAAAATAAAAAACCCGAGCGTCTTTATGTATTTGAAAATGCCCTGGCAATCAATCGCGTCGATAGTACTCCTTACTTCAATCAACTCAAGGGTAATCGATTGAATGCATTGTTTGAAGATGGGGATATGTATCAGATGACTGCAAAAGGCAGTGCTGAAAATGTTTACTATTTTCAGGATGAAAAAAAGCAATTCATCAGTGTCAATAAATCTACCTGCGATGCCATTGTCATCCAGCTAAAAAATAATGAACCAAAAAAAGTATCCTTTCTCAATAAGTATGAAGGTACTGCTTACCCAATGAGGAAAGCTCCCCATGAGACTTTGAAATTACGCTCATTCAGATGGCTGGATGCACTTCGTCCGAAGAGTAAAACAGATCTTCTTCTTCCTCCTAAAGATGCGCCAGCAATAAATTCAAATATTAGCAATGAGAACAAGTAAGAAAAAATCATTTTCCGAACTGTTACATGGTTACCTGCACAGCAACCGTTCCATTGGTATCACCTTGTTGATGTGTACCGCTGTTTCCTTATTGCTGGCCAATCTGTCATTTTCTAATAACTGGTACCAGCATTTCTGGCACCAGTCATTGGATGGAACAACATCACACCACACTCACCTGGGCTGGCTGAATATTCCCAATTCTCTTTCAGTTTTCATCAATGATTTTCTGATGGCTGTATTCTTTTTTCTGGCAGGAATGGAGATCAAGCGTGAATTTATTACCGGTGAATTATCATCTATTCAAAAATCATTGTTGCCAATGGTGGCTGCAGTCGGTGGTATGCTGATGCCTGCCATTCTATTTGCTTTCATAGCACGTGGCAGTGCCTATATGCAAGGTTGGGCTATTCCAACCGCTACTGACATCGCTTTTACACTCGGTGTCATTTCTTTGTTAGGCAGAAATGTTCCTGCTGGATTGAAGATTTTTGTTACAGCACTGGCGATCATAGACGATCTGGGAGCAATTTTGGTAATTGCAATTTTTTATGGCGGGGCATTACAATGGGGGTACCTTCTGATAGTTTTGATCATTGTTGGTATTCTCATCTTCCTAAATAAAAGAGGCTTCCGATTTGGATGGCTGCATATTTTACTGGGTCTCATCATGTGGTATTGTATGTTCAATTCCGGAATACATGCTACAGTTGCCGGAGTGATTTTCGCACTATTGGTTCCAGTTCATTTATTGCGCCGTTTTGAAGACATGATCCATATTCCGGTATATTTTCTCATTTTACCGGCTTTTGCATTGGCCAATACTGCACTGGTGCTCCCGGAACATCCATTACAAACTTTAAGCGGGCCATTAAGTGCCGGAATAATGGCGGGTTTGGTAATAGGCAAGCCACTTGGCATTGCACTGTCCTGTTATTTTTTAGTATCCAGAAAATGGGCACAGTTGCCCACGGGTGTTAACTGGTACAAATTGATCGGGGCAGGGATGCTTGCGGGCATCGGATTCACGATGAGTATTTTTATTTCCGCACTGGCTTTTACCGGCGGGCCGGTGGAAGACATGGCTAAAATTTCAGTTTTGGTCGCGTCTCTCCTTGCCATGGTCATTGGCTATTGCTGGCTAAAGATGGAAAAAACCATCACCCAATTGATGTTGGGACCATCCAACGGAAGTAAAGATGGTCAATAGCGATACTTATTCGTATCAACGGTCAATTACCCAGCCCCCAATCTCTTCCTTTCATCACCGCCGGTACGCCCTCTTTGATCCATTTTGCCGGAGCTGCTCCCTTGAGCAAATGATCGAAAAATTGTTGTTGTCTTATCTGTATGTCTTTCCTGTTTTTCCGCTCAGCCAGATTGTGCACTTCATTATTGTAATTCAATAACCAGACTTGTTTACCCAGCCTGCGAAGTCCTGCATACAATTCAATTCCCTGGTACCAGGGCACAGCGTCATCTGCATCGTTGGACATAATCACCAGGGGGGTCGTTACTTTGGGCAGGGCGAATAAGGGTGAATTTTTAATGTACAGTTCCGGCTTCTCCCAAAGGGTTGCGCCTATGCGCGATTGTGACTTTTCGTATTGGAACTGGCGCAATATACCCGGGCCCCAGCGAATTCCACCATAGGCACTGGTCATGTTTGCCACAGGCGCTCCCGCCCATGCTGCTCTGTATAGTGGTGTTCTTGTAATGAGCCAGGCAATTTGATATCCTCCCCAACTTTGTCCCTGTAATCCAATTTTAGTTGAATCAACATATCCTTCTTTTACAACTGCTCGCGTGCCACTTAATATGTGATCATAGGCTCCCTGTCCCGGATACCCTTTCATGTACCAGATGTCAGGCACAAAAACTACATACCCTCTGCTAACATAAAATGGAATATTCAAACGTGAGGGTGTGGGTGAAGGCGGAAGATAATTGTGCAAGGTTTCATTGCTTCTCTCATAGAAGTAAACGATCATGGGATATTTCTTGCCGGGATCAAAATCTTCTGGTCGATAGAGCACCCCTTCCGTTATTTTACCTGTATATGCTTTCCAACGAAACAAACTGGCAGACCCCCAATTGTACTGTGCCTGTTGTAGATTGATTTGTGAGAGCTGTTGAGGAGCGGTATTCAATGCATGCCGGTAAATATCAGGGGAACGTTGAAAGGTTTCCTTGGTATAAAGAAACACCGGTATGTCTTTGGCTTTAACAATGTTTTGTCCGACAAAAACCTGCTCTTTAAAAATTTGCGTCAGGGTTAGTCCATTCAGTTGCAACAATGCTAAGCCACTGCT
>DAIMYK010000149.1:0-4802 GCA_036734525.1 Sediminibacterium sp.
CATTGGTGAGGCAATAAGAAGGATCCTCGAAAAAAGTCGCTTGCGCGACGGACTTCAGGCGGCACGCATTGAAGAAGTGTGGGAACAAATCATGGGAAAGACAGTAGCCCAGTACACTACCCGCATCAGACTGGTACAGCAAAAATTAATGATTGAAACACAGGTGGCACCCCTGAAACAGGAACTCATGTACCAGAAACCCCAGATCATCGCCCGCGTTAATGAAGCATTTGGTCAGGAGGTTGTCAAAGAAGTTATCATCCAGTAACACCTCTTTTTCCAGCATCTTGTTGAACACTGAATTAGTGAAGATTATTCATATTATATATATTTATTATTTATGAAAAGTTTTTGTTGTTATTTTTTGGAAATGTTAAAGAAACATCGGAAATTTTAACATTCAAAAACCCCAAAACCCCATTTTGTATGGAATTAGTACCTCTCTTGATTCAACTAGCCTCCGGCGCAGTTGGAGGAAATCTGGCGGGCAAACTGTTGCCTAAAAATTCACTGGGAACCATTGGTAACTCCATTGCCGGTATTGCTGGCGGTGCCCTCGGTGGTCAACTATTAGGTATGCTTGGCATGGGTGGCGATGCCACTGCTGCCACAGACCTGAGTGGCATTGTTCAAAATCTCGCCGGTGGCGGTGCAGGGGGTGGCGCATTGATGGCCATCATCGGAATCGTAAAGGGTATGTTGAAAAAATAAGGATACCCCCCTATCCCGTTAGCTAACGGGTGCTTGCAAAAAAGCGGTTGCAGGAAGTTGTACAACTTAACCGGTAGCCGCTTTTCTTTTACTTCCCCTTCAGGGAAGAATATCAGCAGGCGTATTTACCCGGGCCCCTGCCAATTTTTTTCGAACGGTAGCACCTTCCATCAGGAAATAAGTAGGCACCACCCGAGCGGCAGTTTTAATTACAGTAGCGTCTCCCTTTATAATCGTGTGTCCGCTAAAAATAGTGGCTGCCTCACTGGCATCTGCAGTAACCAAAATCACCGGCACTCCTTTCTGCTGTGCAGCGGCTCTTATTTGTTCATATTTGTCCTTCCACTGTTCAACTTCACTACATTTTTGGGCAAAAACCAAGAGATAGTTGCCCGATGTGCTGAGCAGAGCTGTCGTAGTATCCGTGCCACCCAGTGTCTGTAAACTAAAATCCTTGATGGCCGCTTCTAACCCATTTCCCTTCTTCACCAATCGGTCTGTTCTTTCCACAAACTGATATGTAGAATCGAAATCATCCGGAAAATGATCAGCATCGAAAGTAACTTTCTTTCCCTGATGCAGATAAGTAAAGTCAATGGCAAAACTGTCAGGAATGGCACCCGCAGGGGTTTTCATCTTTTCCAATAAATTATTCCCCTGGCGATAAGGCAGGCAATCCACAAAAGGATTGTTTTTCAATACATAGGCCTGTGCTGCAGCAGTTCCAACAACGGCGATCGTCAACAACAACAAGGATATACGAGTAGAGAAAAGTGGTTGTATGCTGCGCAGGGAAAAACGAATGATCACGATCAGCACCCACAAGATCAGGTCCTTGATAAAGGACTGTGTAGGTGTCAACGGAAGACAGTCACCAAAGCAACCGCAGGTTTTTATTTTTCCCGAAAACAATGCATACCCGGTTAGAAAAGTAAAGAAGATGATGAGCAATAATAACAGGGCAGAAAACCATTTCATCTGCCAGCCGATGATGAGGGCAACACCTGCCAACACTTCAAAAATATTCATCAGCAGTGATAGTCCGAGTGTATAGGGATTCATGAAGTGCATGCCCCACACTTCAAAAAACTCCTGCATTTTGTAGCTGAGTCCAAGGGGATCATTCGCCTTGATCAGGCCGGAAAAAATAAATAGTAAACCTACCGTCCATCTAATCAGCGTAATAAAATTTTTCATAGGGCCGAATGTTTTCCTTCGTCAATTAATATCAATGCAAAAACAGCGTAGTTAACGATATCAGTAAAATTGGCATCGATTCCTTCGCTGATAAGGGTCTTGCCATCGTTCAGCAGAATCTGTTTAATGCGCAATAATTTCATGAGAATCAGGTCAGCAAAACTTTGTTGACTCATATCCCGCCATGCCTCACCATAATCATGGTTCTTGTTCATCATGGTATCTTTGGCAAAGGCCACCTGCCGGGCATATAATTCCTCCACCTGGTTCAATCCTAATTCCTCTACCTGCGGGTTTCCCAATTGTAACTGCATCAGTCCGATCAATGCATAGTTCACAATACCCTTAAATTCAGAGGGGATATCGTCTTCTACCTTTTGGGTGGGAAGATCTTGCAGATTGCGGATGCGCAGCGCTTTGATGAATATCTGGTCCACTACAGAGATGATGCGCAAAACCCGCCAGGCAGTGCCATAATCTTTGGTCTTTTTGAGGAAGATTTGTTGGCACCCGGAGATGGCTTCATCATATTGCAGGTTGGTGTTCTTCATTTTCGGTTTACTTTTATGGGTAGGAACCCACGAAATGATACTGCAAGATAATAGAATACCCTTTACTTTTTCACTCAACCTGCGGGGTAGATTACTCACATATTCTACCCCGTTGGTAATGGGTATTGTGAATGCTACCCCCGATTCATTTTATGCAGGCAGTCGTGTTCAGGGAATGGATGCAGCGCTGCAACGCTGTGCTGATATGTTGGAACAGGGTGCTGACCTGTTGGATATCGGCGGTGTAAGTACCCGTCCCGGTAGCGAGCCCGTTTCTGAACAGGAAGAACTGGAACGGGTAATTCCGCTGATAGAAGCCATTGTGGTTCGTTTTCCTGCAGCCATCCTTTCAGTAGATACCTTCCGACCGGAGGTCGCACGAAAAGCAGTTGCGGCAGGTGCCTCCATCATCAATGATATCAGTGGCGGCAGGTGGTATCCGGATATGCTGGATACCATTGCCGGATTGCAGGTACCCTATGTGCTGATGCACAGTACGGGTGACTGGAGTGACCTTCATTCCATACCGTCCAATAGAAAAATAGTTGAGAGCGTGTATGATTATTTTTTGGAAAGAATGGAAGCCTGCCAAAAAGCCGGCATTCATGATGTTATCTTAGATCCCGGTATTGGCTTTGGGAAAACCATTCCTGAAAATTTTGAACTGCTGAAACATTTCTCCGTATTCAACCATTGGGGAAAACCCTTGCTGCTGGCGATTTCCCGGAAATCGATGATTTATAAAACCCTGAACACAACCCCTGAAGCTGCTTTGAATGGGACCAGTATTTTGCATACTGCGGGACTACTACAGGGTGCTTCAATTCTTCGGGTACATGATCCTGCCGCTGCGCGGGAAGCCATTCTGCTGACACAATTGCTGCAATAAAAAAGAGGCACTGCTATTGCAATGCCTCTTCAATGCTATTGATAAGTGACCCTATTTCCGCTGTGGTTGTGCCTGAGGAGCTGCGGGCATCGGTGCCGGAGCAGGTGGTGCCTGCAGAGATACATCGGTTACTTCCACATCAAAGATTAAGTTTGCGTATGCGGGTATCACAGGGGGCTGACCGGTAGTACCATAGGCCTGCATAGCCGGTATCAGGATCTTTCCTTTTCCGCCTTTTCCAAACTGAGCCAATCCGGACTCCAATCCGGGAATGATGCCACCGGAGCCGATCTGAAACACCAGTGGTTCCTTGTTGGGAGCGTTGGGCCCCATGTTGGAATCAAATACTTTTCCATCAGTGAAATACCCTTTATACAACATACGTACGGTCTTACCCATGCTGGCTTTCATGGTATCACCTGACTGCTCTACGGCTACCAGAACACCGGTAGGAAGTTCTTGTACTTTCAAACTTTTTTTAGAAGCATATTCTTTCAACTCTTTTGCTTCACGCTTCTGCTCATCGTCCATTTCTTTCTTATAGTCGTTGTTGGCTTCTTCTTCGCCCTTGTATACTTTGATGATTTCCATTTTGCCCTTGATCAGGTCGTTCTTGCGAAAGAACTGGTTGTATTCCAGTAAACCGAGTTTCTTGAGAGTGTCAACACTCAAAGTGAAATTTACCTTATCGCCTTCACCGCATTTGGTGATCAGCTCAAGAAAGCTGTGGGGAGAAATACGGGAAGTATCGAACTGCATGAAACCGGGTACATGTCCAAAAGTGGTATTGAAAACAGAATCTTTGGGAGCAATTCTATATTCAATATTGTATTTGAAGATCTGCCCTTGTTTGATTTTTGTTTTGCTGTTCCCTGAAATGGAATAAGCGACACCTGAAGGTGTTTTTTGGTATTGATTACAGCCTGCAAGTAAGATCAGGACTGCCATCAGCGAGATGAAATTTTTCATTTATTGTAGTTGATTTAGGTACGAAGGTAATATTTCCCTGAACTTGTTCACAGTCATTTCCAAACTATCGCTGCTGCGGCCTCCTGCAGCATTTTTATGTCCGCCCCCCTCAAAATTCAGCCGGGCGAAACTGTTGACATCGAAATCCCCCTTGCTGCGGAAACTCCATTTCCGCTCCTCATCGCGATCAATCGCGAGCGCAGCGAAGCGGATGCCCTGAATAGAGAGCAGGTAGTTCACCAGTCCTTCTGTATCGCCTGTTCTGATCTGAAAGCGCTGCAAATCAGCTTTGGTGATGTACATCAGAGCGGTATTGTACTCATAGATTACATCCATTCGGTTGAGCAGGGCAAAGCCGATGAACCGAAGTCTGTTTTCCAGGAAGTTATCGAAGATGGCATCATGAATCCGGGCATGGTTAATACCTGTATCTTTTAATCTAGCTGCCATGCGCTGGACGAAAGCAGTTGCAGCTGAGAAACGGA
>DAIMYK010000150.1:0-4794 GCA_036734525.1 Sediminibacterium sp.
ACAGAAATTAGGGGAAAGCGAGCCGGAATAACCAAATTGGGCAAGTATGCTTTATTCAATGACGGGTTTTGGTAGATCAGAACAAACCATTCGGGATAAAAATTATCTGGTGGAGATTCGGTCACTCAATGGCAAGCAGTTCGACCTGAGATTGACAATTCCGGCTTTGTTGAAGCCCTTTGAGTTTGAAGTGAGGAATCTGCTATCGGAAAATTTGCTGCGCGGCAGCGTTGAATGTGTCATCCAGATAAAATTCAATGGATCTGTTCGTCCTGTTACCATCAATACCGATCTCGCCAGATCTTATTATGAGCCGATTTCAAAGCTCGCGAAGGAATTAAATATCGATACCGGAGATATTTTGTCCACCCTGGTGAAACTTCCCGATGTTATAGTACCTGCCAGCGAGTCACTGACTGACGAGGAGTGGAATGAATGCAGGAAAGTGTTGTTAGATGCAATTACGCAACTGAACCAGCATCGGCTCAATGAAGGGGCAGCAATGGAAAAGGATCTTTTGTCAAGGGTCGATCATATTGAACAGTGTCAGAAAGAAATAGCGCTGCTCGAACCTGAAAGGCGCATCCGGATGAAGGAGCAATTGCGCAAATTGCTGGAAGAGCAGGTAGGGAAGGACATGTACGATGCGAATCGACTGGAACAGGAATTGATTTACTATATAGAAAAAATTGATATCAGCGAAGAGCGGGTTCGGTTGAGTAATCACTGTGCTTATTTTCGATCTGTACTGGCGGAAGCTGATTTGTCTAAAGGAAAAAAACTTTCCTTCATTCTGCAGGAATTCGGTCGCGAGATCAATACTACAGGCTCCAAGGCGAATGATGTCGGGATACAGCAGGTTGTGATTCGAATGAAGGATGAACTGGAAAAAGCAAAGGAGCAAATACTGAATATCCTGTAAGATATTACAACATCACCTGAATAGCTTTGCTTACTGTATCTTTGTGAAAAATCACCACTTGAAAAACTGGTTGTTTATCTCTTTGTTAGTTTTTGCCGGATTGGGCTGCCGGCAATTGAATGTCTATGAGCAGTTGAAATCCTTTCCTTCTCATACCTGGTCTGCTGCCGATAGTTGTCGATTTGTGTTCAATATTACTGATACTACTGCACGTTATCATATTTATACTATCATCCGCCATGAGGATAGCTACCATTATAACAATATCTGGCTCGGAATAACTACTCAGGCACCTCAGGACACACTCAAAAAACAATCGGTGATGCTTACCCTGGGTGACAATAAGAAAGGATGGCTGGGAACAGGTATGAGCGACGTATTCGAGCACCGCGTTCGTATCACCCGTTTTCCGGTTCAACTTCACAAGGGTGAGTATGTTTTTGTTCTCAGACAAATTATGCGCGAGGATCCTCTGCAGGGTGTTCTGCAGGCCGGCCTGCGGGTTGAAAAAGCAGTTCCATGAGCATACAACTCAAGTGGCCTCTTAAAAGGAAAGCACTCAGTATTTTATATTGGACACTGTTATTCTACATGGTGCTGGCACTTGCTTATTGGTGGTTTGCACTCGAAAAGCAGAACAGACAAATCGAAACCATTCGTTTACAGGAACTGAGGATTCAGAACGGAAATACCCAACCGGTCAACCAATCTATTGAAAAAACCATTAGCGGCTATGCCGATAGAAAATCTATCCAGTACACTGCTGAGGGACTAACCTTCCTTGCATTTATTGTGTTGGGTGCTGTAGTTGTTTTTCGTGCAACACGTCGGCAGTTTCGGCTCTCAGAGCAGCAGCAAAACTGGATGATGGCAATCACACATGAACTAAAAACACCTATTGCAGTTACACGCCTTAACCTGGAGACCCTGCAAAAAAGAGAACTGGATCCCTCAGTGAGAGAAAAGCTGTTGAACAATTCCATTGCTGAAACCGGCAGACTTAATCAACTCTGTAGCAATGTTTTGCTGGCAGCACAGTTTGACAGTGGCCACTACCGTGCCAATAAAATTCCTTTGAATTTGTATTCCGTTGTTGTGCGCGCTGCAGAGGAAACACGTTCCCGTTATCCCGGATATACAATCGATGTAAAGGGGGATACTTCAGCAGCTGTGATAGCTGAGGAATGGCTGGTAGGTATTCTGGTGAACAATCTTTTGGAAAATGCGGTTGCTTATTCTCCCCGTGAAAAACCAATAACACTTGAAATACGAGACTACCAACATGAGGTGCAACTGGTGGTATCTGATTTCGGACCGGGTATTGATGCCACAGAACAGAAAAAAATCTTTAAAAAGTTTTACCGCACAGGCAATGAACTCACCAGAAAGAAAAAAGGTACCGGATTGGGATTGTACCTTTGTAAAAAAATAGCTGAAGCCCACAATGCCCACATATCGGTTGAAAGTCAACCCGGACAAGGAAGTCGGTTCCAGGTAGTATTCCCCTCATTCCATGCCTGAAAAATACCACATACTTCTAGTTGAGGACGAGGAACATTTGCAAGAGGCATTGCAATTGAATCTTCGGATGGAAGGTTATGATGTTACTGTTGCAGCTGATGGGGCCAAAGCTTTGTCATGGGGTGCACAAGCGCATTTTGATTTAATCATCATGGATGTGATGCTACCTGAAATAGATGGCATCAGTGTTACGGAAACCATCCGCCTTACTGACCGCGAAGTGCCCATACTGATGTTAAGTGCCAGAGATTCCAGCGAGTATCGTATTACCGGACTTCGGAAGGGAGCTGATGACTATCTCACCAAGCCTTTTCATCTGGAGGAATTGTTGCTTCGTATTGGCAAGCTGATAGAAAAAAATAACAAGCAAAAAAAGCTGACAACCCTGCCCGAAAGGTTTGAATTTGGAGGCAATATCCTGGATTTCGGATTGCGACAGGCAATTACATTTCGGGGTGAAACATTGCAACTCACCAAAAAGGAGTGGTTGCTGCTGAGATTGTTGCTGGAGAACAAAGGTGAAGTAGTGGCAAGGGAAAAAATATTACAAATGGTCTGGGGTTATCAGGTATATCCCAATACGCGTACGATCGATAATTTTATTCTCAATTTCAGAAAGTATTTTGAGGAAGACAGCAAACTACCCCGATACTTTCAATCTGTGAGAGGTATTGGCTATCGCTTCAGCGACCAGCGTTGACAACTTGCTGCAGTTTTTGATAGAATAACAGGCAATATCGTCTGTTCTTTTTCGTTTTATTGAATCAATAACTTCTACATGTCTCTTGCAGCTATCAGTGATTTTCTGGACCCCATTTCCCGTTCGGCAATTTTAGAAGATGAGCCACTTGGTTATCATCTATTGGGACGCTATATTTCCTGTTATGATGACGAGTTTCCTGATCTGGAGGATGCAGAGCTCGTATTGATAGGCTGTTGTGAAATGAGAGGTGCTTCTCCGGCTGCTGGTCCCAGCAATGCAGCTGATCAGGTACGCAGAGAACTGTATAGATTGTTTCACTGGCATACCGATGTTCGGATAGCTGATGTAGGCAATGTGAAAACAGGTGCACGACTGCAAGACAGTTATGCAGCTCTGAGTTCGATAGCGAAGGAACTGATGGAGGCAGGAAAAAAAGTGCTGATCATAGGAGGGTCTCATGACAATACCCTGGCACAATACCAGGCCTATGGTGCTATGGATAAGATCATTGATGCTGCGGTAGTGGATGCTCGCATCGATATTAATATGGAGGGGGTATTACCGGAAGATATGTTCCTGGTAGAAATGTTTACCGGAGTTCCCAACTTCCTGCGACATTTTACTCAAATCGGCTTTCAAAGTTTTTTCACCCATCCGGATATGTTAGAAATGATTGATCGCTTGCGGTTCGATTGTTTTCGTCTGGGAAAAGTGAAAGAGGCAATTGAATTAATGGAGCCATTGATAAGAAACAGTGAGTTGTTCAGTTTCGACATAAGTGCAATCCAGCATGCGCATGCACCTGCCAATCGGCTTACACCCAATGGATTTTCCGGAGAGGAAGCCTGCACTTTGATGCAATATGCAGGAATGAGCAGTGCCTGCAGTAGTATTGGTATTTATGGCTATATTCCTGAACAGGATGTTCATCAAATGACAGCAAGACAGATCTCCCAAATGATCTGGTACCTAATTGATGGTATCAGAACAGGGAGGGAAGAAGCGAGTTTAAAAAATCTGCAAGAATTCAATATCTATAACCTGGCTTTTGCAGAAGTCAATACCGTCTTCCTGCAAAGCAAAAGAACCGGCAGATGGTGGATGCGTATAGGGGAGGAAAAGTTTATTGCCTGTAGCTACCAGGATTATATGAGTGCCAGCAACAATGACATACCTGAGGCTTGGTTGCGTGCCATGGAAAGACAGGATTCCTGATTTCCCTGACTACTTTTTCGTAATTTGTTGCTATATATGATCTATATGCGCAACAATTTCTCTGCTTTGTATGCCTGTCTCTTCATCGTTTTCATGTTTTCGTGTGGTATGCCGGCACAAATTCGGCGTTCAGCCAACAGGCAATTAATTACCCATCCCGCTTTTCGACCGGCCCATGTAGGTATCTCAGTGGCAGATGCCGGAACAGGGCAATTCCTGTTCAATCACCAAGCCGACAAGTATTTTGTTCCCGCCAGCAATACCAAGCTATTTACATGCATGGCTGCCCTGCAAACATTGGGGGATAGCTTGGTGGCTTTTCGGTGGGTAGATAAAGGCAATGGAACTATTGAGGTGGAAGCCAATGGCGACACTAACTTCCTTCATCCGTACAATAAGAAACAACCAGCTATTGACCTGCTAAGCCAACAGA
>DAIMYK010000151.1:0-4767 GCA_036734525.1 Sediminibacterium sp.
GACGAACTTCGTTATATTTTTCGAAACTTTCGGTACAAATTGGATAGCAAAGAGTATGTTGACTCTACGGCTGATCATGCAGGCAAGTTCGAGCAGCACTATATAGAGGCGTCCAAATTTTTTGGATATTCAGTCTTTCCTGCCGAAAAGCTGATTCAGGGTTGGGGTGCTGAATTCGAACAGATCAAGCATTATAGCAAGGCAGAGAAATTTTACTTGTTGAATACCCGACATTATCCCGAAAGCCCGAATGCACATGCTGCATTGGCTGATTTTTACGTAAAGCACGGAAATAAGACTGCAGCCATAGCGAGTTATAAAAAGTCTCTTCAACTAAATCAAGATCCTCTACTGAAAAAAAAGCTGGATGACTTGATGAAATAATAGTAACTGCATTTTTGCGCATTCTCCTTTACTTATATTCATTGGCTGATTTCTGAAAAGATAATAGGCGGTAGCAATGCCGCATATATTTAAATAATCTCATTTACATAGGGGGCCGGCATTTATTCTTTATAAATAATCAGGCTTCTATACATTGATATCATTTATAATATTATAACTTTGTTGAATAGAACTTTTATAATATCAAATCAATCGATATGTTACGTTGTTGTCTGGTATTTTTTTGTTGTATTTCATTCGCCACTATTTCTATCTCTCAGCAGAATATGCAGGACGAGTTGAAAAAATACATGGCGATGCGGCAACCCGAGAAGGCCTATGTTCATAGCAATCAATACCGGTATAGTCCGGGAGAAAGAATTTTTTATAAGGTGTATCTCGTTGCCAACGATAGCTTGAGTAATTATTCAAGGAATGTGTATGCAGAGTGGTATGATCAGGATGGGAGATATCTACAAAGACAGGTATTGCCATCGGTTATGGGATTAACCGCCGGTGACTTTCAGGTTCCTGAGAAGTATGAAGGTCAGCGAATTTATCTTAAACTTTTCACTGCATTCATGCAGCAGCCGACTGCTATGCCTTTTTTAGTTACTTCTTTTATTGTCAATCAGACCGGGCAGCCTTTGTTGGCTCCTGATGGGAGTACAGAAGGTTTGTCTATTCAGGTTCGGCCCGAGGGAGGCAATTGGGTCAAGGGGGTTCCGTCTGTTCTCACTATCCGCACCAGGAATGCCGGCAATCTCCCACTATCCCTGAATTGTCGCATCATTAATGGTGCCGGTGAGTTAATCAATCTGGTATCAACTGCCCCCTATGGATATGCGCAGGTGGAAGTAACCCCTGAAAATGCAGGCCCTTATTATATACAGGCTGAATTACCCAATGGAACATGGGCGCAGCAGCAACTGCCGGAAGTGCAGGCAAGTGGTGTTGCAATTCGTGTTGATCCAGAGGATTTTTCATTCATTTTACACAGAACTGCCGATGCTCCCGCCTCTCAGCATCGTATCAATCTGCTGCTTTTTTATCAAAATGAAGTTTTTGTCGAATCAACTATTTCGTTGGAGCAAAAGACCAGAGTGAAAGGAAGATTCAACAAAGACAGTCTGCCCGTCGGATTTCATCGGCTGGTGTTTTTAGACGGTGACCAAAATTTATTGGGGCAAAGGATTATTTATTTACATCGTTCAGCTTCAGACAGAATACTTCTTACTACAGATACTCTTTCATTCGATAAAAAGGGGCAGAATGTATTTACGCTTCAATCACTCGATACGGTTTTTTCCAGTCTTTCCGTTTCAATAACTGATGCAGACTATGATGAAGTAAATCCGGAAAGAAGTATCTATCAGCTAATCGGTAGCGATATTTTTACAGCATATCCCTCCAATACAACAATGGCTATGCGTTGGTTGGAGAGCGGTCAAACCAGGGTATTTGACCAGTGGGTTCAGGCACAAGATATTTGGTATCCTGCTATGACAGAACAAATGAAAGAAAGCATCCATTCCAATGTTCGTCAAGGAGAAGCCGGATATATTCATGTTTATGGCAAAATCGAAAACCTGACAGAAAAACGAACAAAAAAAGCCGGTTCCATGAATCTTATTTTGAGTACCGGGGATAATCAGAAAGAATTGTTGCAGGCGGAACTTGCGCCCGATGGTTCTTTTGGAGCAGAAGATTTGTTCTATTATGACAGTGTAAACATTTATCTTCAGCCCAATGGAATTGCTGTTACGGATCAAAATAAAATTACCTTACGGACTAACCTGATTCCTGCCAATCCGGAAAGAATACTTTCTGTTCCTCGTCTGCAGCCAGTTCCTTCTGCAGACTCTCTGGCAGAGCTGCAACAGAAATATGCTGCTGATAAACGGATACTTGATTCAATGGCTGCATCCGGAACATTGCAGGAGGTAGTTGTTGCCACAAGAATAAAAAAGCGCATCGAAGAGATTGACGAGAAATACACGACAGGTCTTTTTACATCCGATGGCATCCAATTTGATATTGTGAGTGATAAGTTTGCGAACATGCAGCCCAATGTTTTTTCTTATTTGCAAGGAAGGGTGGCGGGACTTCAAATTTCTACGCAAACGTTTGGTGCGCCCACATTGAGATGGCGCGGGGATCGGGTTGCAGTATTCCTGAATGAAGTGGAGCTAACAGACCCCAGTGCATTGAATAATATTCCCATGTCGGATGTCGCTTATATCAAGGTTTTCCGTCCGCCTTTTTTTGGAGCCTACCTGGGTGGATCCGGAGGTGCCATTGCTGTTTATACCCGAAGAGGAGACGAGGGAGGCATGTATGATGTTACCGGACTAAAGCGTATCAAACTGGAGGGCTATAGCCGGCCTACTAACTGGGAAAACACGTTATCTGATCCGGATAAAAAGAAAAAGCCGGTACGTGATATACGCAAAACCATGTACTGGAATCCTTCCATCCAGTTAGATAAAGATGTAAGTCAGAATAGAATTCAGTTCAACAATAATGATGTGACCACACGATTCAGGCTAATTGCCGAGGGAATAAATAAAGAAGGAAAATTAATCAGATTTGAAAGGATTCTGTCTCAGCAGTAGAGATTTCTTTTTTCCGGCTCTATTTTTCTTGGTTAATTTTTCGGGTGACGTTTAAACTTTATGGAGCAATCATTTGTGCCAGCATGAAAAAAATAATTCTACTGATCCTTTTTTGCAGTTTGATTCAAGCCATATCCGCGCAGCCCGTAGTATCGTCTCAGGGTGCCTGGGGTAAAGAAGAGAATGGCGTGAAAACTATGGTTTTGATAACAGATCGATTGATTAGTGTTGCGATATACAATGAAATAGAGAAACGGTTTCTGTATAGCTGGGGAGGAACCTATGTTTTGCATGGCCGCCAGCTACAACTTCAATATGAATGGCATTCTAAGGACAGCACTCTTGTGCATTCGACCGACTTCTATTCTTTGAATCTGGAGACAAATAAGTTGAATCTGGGAGAATCGCTGAAGGGATTGATTCGACTGGGAGGCAATTCCACAGGCGAATTACATGGAACCTGGATAATTTCAGGCACCTATGCAGACAGCGTTTTAAAAAAACGGCCCAATCCCTTTTTTCCCAGACGTACCATGAAGATCATAGCAGGAGATTATTTTCAGTGGGTGAGTTATAATGTGGAAACAAAAAAATTTTTTGATGCCGGGGGAGGAAAACAATCACATGTCAGGGGACAATACACCGAAGAAATTGAATATTTCACTAAAACGTCTGCCAGTGTTGGCAAGAAGTTGTTCTATACCTATTCTATTTCGGGAGATGATTGGCGACATTCCGGACAAAAATCGACCGGTGGGATACTTGATGAATGTTGGACGAGGAGGAGCAGAATAGAATCGCAGTTTTTGCCGAAAGCCAATTGACGGATAATTGTCAAAAATCCTTGAGTTATTTGTGACCTCGAATCACAAAGTCAACTACTAACTACAATATTTACATCGAATTTGATTTTTTGGGTTTCTTATGCTTCTCCGGAAGCCTTCGATCTATGTTATTGGATACTTCGGAATGTGATTTATTTATCATATTTCACCTTTGAAACCTTTGTGAATAGTACAATACTAAATTGTAAATCAATGTATTGATAAGTTTCATTTATGTTTATACTAAGGGTTTCTTATTTTTTGATTAATTTACAGGCAACCAAAATATCTTCTATGAGATTATCTACCCCCGTATTAATTTTTTTCTTTCTGTTTTTGTCTGTGGGCTTGTATGCTCAGCGCACAGTGCAGGGAACAGTTAGTTCTAAGTCCAATGGAGAGCCATTGGCAGGTGCTGTTGTACAGGTAGTCGGATCAAAAAAACCCGTACTAACCAACGATAAAGGTGCATTTACTATTTCTGTACCTGAGGGCAATGCTATTCTTCGCATTACTTACGTTGGCTATCAGACTGTTCAGTTTACAGTTGGTACCCAAACTGTAGTCAATGTTCGCATGGAAAGTGGCTCTGAACTCGACAATGTAGTAGTAGTGGGCTCCCGCAATCAAAGCAGAACCAAGACCGAATCACCTGTTCCGGTAGATGTCATTCCAATTTCACAGGTAGTGAATGATATTGGACAGGTTGATCTTAACCAGATATTGACTTTCATTGCGCCTTCTTTTCAGTCTTCTCGTCAGGCGATAGCCGATGGAACAGACCACATTGATCCCGCTCAATTGCGCGGCTTAGGTCCTGATCAGGTTTTGGTATTGATCAATGGAAAACGCCGCCAGCAATCTGCCTTGGTAAAAGCCAACGGTACTGTTAACAGAGGGACGGTGGGAACAGATCTGAATGCGATTCCTGCCTATGCCATAGA
>DAIMYK010000152.1:0-4747 GCA_036734525.1 Sediminibacterium sp.
GGATTGGTCGCTCGCTTGTTAAAAGCCAGTTCCCAACTGTGTGCACAGCTTGATTCACTTTCTGATGTAGTCAGTTTTGGGGTTGCGCCGGCAATGATCGTCTATCAATTTCTTCGATATGCTTTCGCGGCACAACCTGATGGATTGGATATACCGGAATATTATTTACTTCCGGCTTTCCTGCTCCCCCTGGCTGGTGCTTACAGGTTGGCAAGGTTCAATGTAGAACCCCCGATCCAGGGATAGTTTTCCGGATTGCCCATACCGGCAATCGGCATATTGATTGCGACATTCCCGCTTGTTTACTGGAATTCCGGCTCAGCATGGCAAATTGAACTCCTGCGCAATGTCTGGTTCTGGTATGGCCTCATCCTGATTTGCTCCTATCTTATGGTAAGTCGTCTACGGCTGCTGGCATTTAAATTTTCCCTGAAAAGCGACAATAAAAAATCTCTATTCATAGTAGGTATTCTATTACCTGTCTCCGGAGCCGGCTTTATGTTCCTGGGGTGGATAGGCATCTGCTTTGGGTGGGTAGCTTATCTGGTTGTATCTTTGCTCAACAAAAAACAAGCAACATGACCTACCAGGTACAGATCAAAGTAATGCCCCTAAAAGATCTATTGGATCCTCAGGGAAAAGCTGTGATGAATGGATTACATCAATTGGGTATCCACGGTATCCAGGATGTGCGGGTAGGAAAACATATTACGCTGTCAATCGAGGCAGCCGGTGAGTCGGATGCGCTGGCACTGGCCAAACAGGCGGCACAGCAATTACTGGCCAACCCGGTCATGGAATCATTTGAGATTTCCCTGGCCGACTGATCTCTCTGATTAAAGCAATACTGTTGTTATACCTAGTACCTACTCCACTTGGCAATCTCAAGGATATTACCCTCAGGGCAATAGAGGTATTGAAGGAGGTAGATCTCATACTTTGCGAGGATACGCGTACCTCCAAAAAATTACTCGACCATTACCAGATACATCAACCCCTCAGTGCCTATCACCAGCACAATGAACACAAGGTTACTCCCCATCTGGTAGAGCAAATACTCGCCGGAAAAAAAATAGCATTGATTACGGATGCCGGTACACCCGGAATTTCTGATCCGGGGTTTTTACTGGTAAGGGCCTGCATACAACAAGGTATTACAGTCTCCTGTCTCCCGGGTCCGACGGCTTTTGTACCCGCATTGGTGAACAGCGGATTGCCGGCCCATCATTTTTGTTTTGAGGGATTTTTACCTCTTAAAAAAGGTCGTCAAACTACTTTCAAAAGACTGGCTACAGAAGACCGAACCATGATCTTTTATGAAAGTCCATTGAGATTGGCCAAAACCCTTCGGGAAATGTCTCAGTACCTGGGGGAAAATCGGCAGGCAAGTGTTAGCAGGGAATTGAGTAAGATGTTTGAAGAGACCCGCAGGGGTACCTTACAGGAATTGCATTTACATTATTCTCAACATCCCCCCAAGGGAGAGATTGTTCTGGTTGTTGCAGGCATAGACACTAAATATCGTTCTGCCAATGAGGAAACGGATTCCCCGGAAGAATGATGCTGCTGACTTTCTATTTCGTATTTTAGATGAAATTTTATTCTTCAATTATTTTTTATGGACCATAAAAAATTGGGATGGCTCTTGTTTTGTGCGCTGAGCACCCTATCCTTACATGCACAGCCAGATCGTTGGCAACAACGCATACGTTACAACATGAAAGTTGATATGGATGTAACGACCAATCGGATGAAGGGAATTTCAAAAATCGAATACTTCAATCAGTCACCCGATACACTCTATCGCCTGTTTTTTCATACTTACTGGAATGCATTTCAGCCGGGCAGCAGCATGGATGTTCGCAGCAGGGAGTTGGGTAAAAACAAATTATTTGAAAGTGGAAGAGGTTCCGACGGACTCGATTGGGATGAGCGAGTGAAAGACCGCATCAGCAAGTTAACACCCACCGAAATTGGGTATCAACGCATCAGCCAACTGACAATTAATGGTGTTCCGCAAAAGTTAAAAGATCATGAGACCATACTGGAAGTTATTTTAACGAAACCTATCCTGCCCAAATCAAAGATCAATATAGATCTTCAATTTGAGGCACAGGTACCTCTTCAGATCCGCAGAAGTGGCCGTGACAACAAGGAAGGGATACGCTATAGCATGAGTCAATGGTACCCTAAAATGGTCGAGTATGATTATCAGGGTTGGAACGCCAATCCTTACATAGCCCGTGAGTTTTATGGCGTATGGGGTGATTATGATGTACAGATTAGTATCGACAAAAACTATCTGGTAGCAGCAGGTGGAGATTTATTGAATCCACAGGAAACCGGATTTGGTTATCCCGGTGGAGAAGCGGCCAAGGTTCCGGCAGGAGAAAAATTAACGTGGAAATGGCAGGCATATAATGTTCATGATTTCATGTGGGCTGCAGATCCTACTTATAAGTTGATCACCCGCAACTTGAGTAATGGTCCATTGATTCGCGTTGTGTACAAAAAAGTAGATTCTCTGGAAGTCAACTGGCAGCGCCTGGCAGATAGCATGGTATCAGCCTACCCAATTATTGCCCGCACCTTTGGCGCATACCCCTATAAGACTTACACCTTTATTCAAGGAGGAGATGGCGGCATGGAATATCCAATGGCAACACTTATAAAATCTGCCAGCATAGGAACTGCCATACATGAATGGATGCACAGTTGGTTCCAGATGATGATGGGTTCAAATGAATCTTTGTATCCTTGGATGGATGAAGGTTTTACCGATTATGCCACCAACCGGGTTATGGCAGAGATGAAGCGCCAGACCGGATTTTTCTACAATGGTTCCTATCGTTCCTACTTTGCTCTGGTACGCAGTGGTTATGAGGAGCCTGCTTCCACCCATTCCGATCATTATAATACCAACTATGCGTATTCGGTGGCCTCTTATTCCAAGGGTGCTATCTTCCTTGCCCAGTTGGGATACATAGTTTCCGACAGTTTATTGGATAAAATATTACTTGCCTACTACAATACCTGGCGGTTCAAGCATCCTAATCCCAATGATTTTATTCGAATCGCTGAAAAGGAAAGTGGAATGGAACTGGATTGGTACAAAGAATACTGGATCAATAGTACCAAGACCATTGATTATGCCATCGGTGATATCAATTTGGTTGATGGGAAAGCAATGGTAAACCTTCGTCGGGTAGGGAAGATGCCAATGCCGGTGGATGTATTGGTGACTTATAAAGATGGATCACAGGAACTCCATAGCATTCCGCTGAACCTTATGTATGGTACCAAGCCGCAGGATGGAAAAATTCCCATGGTTTCGCACGAAGCCTGGCGTTGGACCCACCCTGAATACGCCATGGAGATATCCCGTTCTTTGAAAGACATCAAATCTATAGAGATAGATCCTTCCGGCAGATTAGCGGATGTTAATAAAGTGAACAATAAGTTGGTAATACCTGAGTAAAATTTGTTCAGCGGAGTTGAGAATAGAGAGGGGAGATGGTTTCACTTCCCTCTCTTTCTATTTAGCTACGTGGAGAATATACTTTTCCGCGAAGTAGGGCTCGGGGAATATCCCACTGATGGGCATCATCCTCGGTCTCAGTCCGCTCTCAGCAATTTCATCTGTAAGATCCCCGCCCTTCAGACAGATTAATCCGTGCTTCATTGTATTGGCAGGATCGCCGGCACCTTGTTTTTTGATGAGGGGGCTGCACCATTTCCATAACTCTTTTAGTGGCGCCACTGCTCTGGATACGGCAAAATGAAAATGATTTTTCTTGAGTTCTTCTACCCTTGCATGAGCTGTTGTTACATTTTTAATTCCGGCTGCTTCACATACCCCTTCCACGACCTTTAATTTTTTGCCGATGCTATCTGCCAATAAGAATTGTACATCAGGGAAAAAAATAGCCAAGGGTATTCCGGGAAATTCCCCACCACAGCCGGCATCTAAAACCCTGGTTCCCGGCTGGAAATTTGCAATGGCTGCAATGCTTAGTGAATGCAAAACATGGTGCAGATAAAGCTGATCGATGTCTTTGCGGGAAATCACATTGATCTTACTGTTCCAGTCTCTGTACAGTTCATCCAGTAACCTGAATTGATTCAGTTGTTCGGGGGTGAAATCAGTAAAATACCGGCTGATTAATTCCAGTTTTTCCGGGGTGCTTTCCATAAAGCCGGGAGGGTAAAAATGTAATAGAAGAAAGTCCAGATATCTAGAAAAAGAAACCAGGGCCAGAGGTCTTGTTCCTTAAATTTTTTCATGGTTCTGAAATAAACGAATGCCTGTACGAGGAATCTGGCACCAAAAACAGCCAGTGATATTTTCCAGTCAAAGAACAGGGCAGACAGTATCAGCAAGGGGTAATACAGGAAAAGCGACGTAGAATAAAGCCCCAGTAAAAATTGATGCAGGGGTCGGTAAAAGCGGCTGGTAGTGTAGTGGCGATACTTCTGCACCATCCATTCGTTCCACCTTTTTCTGGCCTCACTATACGTGAAGGTGTCCGGGTCAATCATAATAGCCGTATTTTTTTTGTTGGCCACCTGATTGATGAACAGGTCATCATCTCCGCTGGGAATGAGATTAATAGAAGAGAACCCTTTATTTCTTAAAAACACTTCTTTTTTATAGGATAAATTTCTTCCCACACCCATGTAAGGAATACCTGCTAGTGCATAAGAAAAGTATTGCAGGGCAGTATGAAAAGTCTCGAACCGGATCAGT
>DAIMYK010000153.1:0-4722 GCA_036734525.1 Sediminibacterium sp.
CGTAGTACACATACTGCCACACACATCAGTCCTTTAGGACTTCCCAACACTGATACATCAGATGCAGCATTGGGGTTCACATATTCCTTGCTACAGGAAGCTGTCATCAGCGTCGCTGCCAGTCCAAAGAAAAGTGTAAATGATTGTATTCGTTTCATAAAGTAAGTTTTAAGTGTCAATTAAAATTTTGCCTGTAAACCTACACTAATGGTTCTTGGAATGGGCACTGAACCAAAGTCAATACCTCTGAGTATGGTGCTCTGGCCACCGGCATTAACCTCCGGATCATATCCAATGTATTTCGTCCATACCACCAAATTTCTTCCGGTGAAGTTTACATTCAGGTCTTTTACGATTTTACCTACTTTACCTACACTGTAGCTAAGGGCAAACTCGCGGATACGTACATTGCTTCCGTCATCCACACGCCATTCTTCGATGTTGTAAATACCTGTAGGGAAAACAGCGGAAGCATTATAACCGCTGATGTAACCTCTGGGCAACTGACCTCTGTGCTCGAGTTCAGCCACTTTACCGTTTCCTACCCCTTGTCAGGTTCTGAAGTCAGCATTGAAAACAGAGTTTCCTTTGGTGGCATCAATCTGAATGCGCAGGCTGAACTTTTTATAATTGAACTCATTGATCAAAGTCGCAGTGTATAAAGGATTCGGGTTACCTATGATCTTACGCAGCGGTACCCCAACTGGAATACCCTGTCCGGCAGGTCCACCCGGATTGTAGTTAGATTGAGTGTACGAAAGAATGCTATTCTGTGTTCCGAAAGCACCTCTCGGTATTCCTGCAGGACTCAGATCCAGACCGGCATGGTTAGGAACACCGATGCTGTTCTTGGAGAAAGAGCCACCTGCAGTGGTAGCGAAGAATGTACCATAGAAAACTCCCACCGGCTGACCCTGTATCAAAGCTACAGGAGCACCCTGGTTGGTGGGGAAAGTAATCAATGCTGCACCAATGTTCAACACTTCATTTCTGTTGCGGTTGTAAATTCCGGTAATGTTCCAGTTAAAATCTTTCTTCTTCACCGGAGTAGCAGAGAGCATGATCTCATAACCGGTATTTTTCAAGTTACCGATGTTGTCAAGTAAGGAGGAGAATCCTGCTGAAGGTGCGATGAAACGATTCAGCAACATGTCATTCACGCGCTTGTCATATACGTTCAGATTCAGATTAATGCGATTGTCGAGGAAAGCCAGGTCAAGACCGAATTCAATCTCTTTTTGTCTTTCAGGACCTACATTGGTATTAGCCAGAGTACTGCTGGTATTCAATGCAGTTCTGCTATTGAACGAAGAAGCAGTGTAAACATTGAAACGATCGTATGCTCCGATACCAGTTAAGTTACCGCTTTCACCATAGGCAACTCTGACTTTAGCCAGATCCCACCATTTGCTTACACCCAAACCTTTCCAGAATTTGGTTTCAGAAAGAATGAAACCGGCATTGGCTTTGGTATAATTCTGGTTGCGCTTATCCGGACCGAACACGGAAGATACATCTCTTCTGCTGGCTCCGGTCAGGAAGAATTGATTTCTGAATTTGAAGTTTTGTTGCAAGAAGAAACCACTAATTGATAATTCAGATCTAGAATCAGCACCAGGTATAATAGTACTTGCACCGGTTACTGTTTCTACAAATGGAGCCAATCCACGTCCCTGTAACATGACATAAGAGTTTCTCTCATATTGCTGAGAAAATCCTACCTGGGTTACTGAACTGATGTCGTTCGTGATAGAAGTGCTGTAAGTAGCATTCAAATCATGGTTGATACCAAAGAAATTAGAAGTAGCAGCACTGGCATAACCATTCAGCGTTGGATCACTGCTGGTAGTTCCACCACCAAAGAAGGCAGCATTCACGTTATAGGCAAAAGGAGGCATAAATGTGGTTCCATTCTGAGCATAATTGTCTATACCCATGGTATAGTCAATTGTCAGATTCTTCATTGGCTTCAATTTCAAACCGAAATTCGTGAGAATACGGCTGGTATTGTTGCGCTGCTTAAAATCTTCGATAACTGAAATCGGATTTACACGACCCAGGTTACCATGGGCTTTTAAATTGCCCAACGCATCTCTGAATTTAAGGTCGTGGAAGTTACCCAAAATGGTTACAGAGTTCATCGGACTGAAGAAGGAGTTACCATCGGGTTTCTCGTTCGCAGAGCTATTTACATAGTTCAAACCCAGATTCATGCTCATCCATTTGTTGATCTTTTGATCTATGTTGCTTCGGAAACTGTAGCGCTGGAAGTCTGTATTACGGATGATACCCTGGTTATAGAAATAAGAACCGGAGAAGAAATACTTGGTATTTTCGGTACCCCCACTCACAGAAATATTATTATCGGTACCCAACGCATCTCTGAAGATGATATCCTGGTAGTCGTAACGCGTAACAGCTGTAGTAGTGGGCAGAGCTGGACTTTAAATATCTTGAGGCTGTGCATCAACTCCACCACCGAATTTGGTAGGAGCCTGGTTCACATCCAACTTGCTTCTCAAACCGCTGAACAGCACATTGCTGCTGAAGCTAACCTGGGGAGCACCGGATGCACCCCGCTTGGTAAAGATCTGTATAACACCACTGTTAGCCCGAGATCCATAGATGGCGGCAGCAGCAGCACCATTCAAAATCTCTACGCGCTCTATGTCTGCGGGATTGATATCTACCATTCTGTTTTGACCAACTACACCCACGAAGTTGCCACCATCATAGCCGGCTTGCGTATTGGTAACGCGGGGTGTATTGTTATTTACGATAACTCCGTCAACTATGTACAGTGGCTCTGAAGATGAGTTCACTGAACTTACACCTCTTAAGCGAACGCTTAGTCCACCTGCAGGATCACCACTGTTCTGGGTGATCACAGCTCCGGGTGTTTTACCCTGCAATGCCTGTAATGCATTCGCAGATGCTCCCTTGTTCAAATCAGAAGCCTTCAGCGTTGCTACATAACTTCCCAACTGGCGACTTGTGGTTCCGGCAGATGTACCGGTAACAACCACTTCATCCAATTTGGAAACACTGGCGGTTAATGTTGCATCTACCGTGTAAGACTTTTCACTTCCCACGGTGATGGTTTTGCTTTGTTCGCCCCAGCCTATGGCTGAAAAAACCAGGGTGTAAGTGCCCGGATTCAGGGCTGCCGTGAATGCATAATTTCCATTCAGGTCGGAGATGGTACCATACTTGGTTCCCTTCACCGAAACATTCACAGATTCAACAGTTGCTCCGCCGGAGCCGCTGACTTTACCTGCAATGCGCACCTGGCCGAAAGAAATGACGGCGAAAAGACTCAGGATCAGTGATAAACAGAATGGCTTCCATTTATCCTGCCTTTGGGTTGCTCGTGTGTTCATAAGGGTGGTTTAGGTTGTGAGGAATTATAAAATAGTTATGCCGAGATCCCGATAAGGAGCCAATACCGGATCGTTTTTATCCAGCTCCGTAATCAGAATATCGATTTGATTTAATGCGCAGATTTTGATCCGTTGCACGGAATTCAACTTCTCCGATATAGACATGATGACCTTCAAATGTGATGCTTCCAACATGGCTTTTTTTAAGATCACCACATCCCAGTCATTATCGGTAATGCCCTTTTCTACATCCATGGCATTGACACCCATGATGCATATGTCTGCCTGTATCGATTTGATTTTTGAAATGGCTTCTCCGCCCACAGCAATCTGTGACTTTTTAGAAATTTTATCTCCAATGAAGATTACCTCTGAATTAGGGTGCTGTGCATATTCATAAGCCGCGGGGATACTTCCGGTTAGAAACGTAGCCTGCAATTGTTCCGGCAGCATGCGTGCCATTTCAACTACTGTTGTGCCTCCTCCGGATAACACAAACATCCCATCTTTCAGCAATGAAACGGCTTTGTTGGCAATGATTTTCTTCTGTTCCCCGTAAAAAACATCGGAGCGCAAATAGAAGCTGTTGAATGACTTGGAGAGTGCACCACCATGCACTTTGATTACCTTTCCTTCTTCCGCCAATTCATTGAGATCCCTGCGAATGGTATCTTCCGATACCTGGATCTCAGCACTCAAATCAGCAGATAGCACACTGTTGTGCAGACTAACTTGACGAAGAATATATGCCTGTCGTTCTTTTTTCAGCATTTTTGCAATCGTGGTGCTCGAAATTATTACTTTTATGCCTTATTCCTACCTAAAAACCGCAAATTCTCGCATGTTTTTTCGGAAAAAAGCTTAAAAATCCGCATAAATGAATAAAAATCTGAATAAACTGTGCAAAATCGGGAATGCACCCCGGAGGTTAATCATAGGATTGATGAGTGGAACATCCCTCGACGGTTTAGACATCGCACTTTGCAGTATCGCAGGTAGCGGATTATCTACATCGCTCGAACTGCTGCATTTTACCACTATTCCTTATACCCCTTTTTTCCAACAACAGGTAAAAGAAGTATTTGCTCAACAACACACCAGTTTGGAAAAAGTTTGTTTGCTCAACGAATGGATTGGTCGATTTCATGGTCAGCTGGTACTCGATTCATTGAAACAATGGGGTGTTACACCCGAAGAAGTGGACCTGATTGCCAGTCACGGACAAACCATTTACCATTCACCGTCATTGATGCATAAAGATGCAAGATTTCCTCATGCTACATTACAAATTGGTGACGGTGATCATCTCGCTCATACTACCGGTATTATCACCATTGCAGAT
>DAIMYK010000154.1:0-4713 GCA_036734525.1 Sediminibacterium sp.
ACATCTTCCCGCTGATTCCTTTGTAGCCAGCGAAAACCCCCTGGCAAACGCTCCAGGATGGCCCGATCGGTAAGATATTCAAGGTGGTGTATATCCGTAGGGGTAAGTCCTGCCTCCATGAGTTTTTTTACCAGCAGGCTTACGGGTGCCTGGGTGATTCCACAGTATTCCGCTGCCAGTTCTGTCCATTCACCCGGGGCGGTGTGTGCATAGGTGAGAATTTCCTTTTCATCCAAACGGGTTATCACCTGCAGGAGATGACCACAATTGCAACTTCCATGGTGCCCCCAGGCATAGTGAGCGCCGTTTTTTAAACGAAGTGCTGTAGCTCTCAGTGCTTCTACCAGTTCACGGGTTGGTTTGGCCATAGAAGGGTCATTTTATTCTCTGTCAAATATAACCACCAACACGTAAAAAAGTTTAATCGGAAGACTCACCTCTGAAAAGTCTCACCGCCTTCGGCGGAAGACATGAGGGGAAGGAACCAAAGACTGTTTTGGTCTTTAGCTAAAGGTCTTTAGTCTTTGGTATGATGCTCATCTCATTCAAGTTAATCAAACCAAAGACCAACCGCCAAAGACCAAAGACTTTTACGGTCTTTTTTCCTCCGAAAAGTCTCCGCCTCCAGCGGAAGACACGCGGAGGAAGTATGCCAAAGAATGGTTTATCCTTCTTGCATAAATGGATACCTGTAATCCGTAGGAGGATCAAATGTTTCTTTGATTGTTCTGGCACTCAACCAGCGGTAAAGATTGAGCTGACTTCCGGCCTTGTCATTGGTACCGGAGGCTCGGGCTCCCCCAAAAGGTTGTTGTCCGACCACAGCACCGGTGGGCGTGTCATTGATATAGAAGTTACCCGCACTATCTCTCTGCACTCGCGTTGCCTTTTGTATTGCTTCTCGTTCCCTCGCCATCACTGTACCTGTGATTGCATATGGTGTAGTGGTATCTACCAATTGAAGGGCGCGATCGAAATCCCCCGCAGGGTAAACATAGATAGTAAGTACAGGACCGAATATTTCTTCGCACATGGTGAGTGAGCGCGGATCTTTAGTCTCAATGAGTGTCGGAGCAATGAAGTAGCCCTTTCTTTTACTGAAAGTTCCTCCCGCCAGAATCGTGTTCTTTTTATTCTTGGCAGCACGCTTGATGTAAGATGTAATGCTGTCGAATGCTTTTTCATCTATCACTGCATTGATGAAATGACTGAAATCTTCCACTGTTCCCATTTTCATGGTTTCAATGGCAGCTATCAGTTTCTTTTTTACTTCCGCAGCGAGTTTGCTGGTAATATATGCCCGTGAAGCAGCAGAACATTTCTGTCCCTGAAATTCAAATGCACCTCTTGCCAGCGCAGTTACGACTGCATCCGGATCAGCACTTTCGTGTACCAGCACAAAATCTTTACCCCCGGTTTCTCCTACAATGCGTGGATAAGACCGATAGCGGGGAAGGTTTTCTGCCATGGTCCTCCACATCTGGTTGAATACACCCGTAGAGCCGGTAAAATGAACCCCCGCAAACATTGGATGTGTAAAGCAGGTTTGTCCGATAGTCGGTCCATCCACATACACCAGGTTAATTACACCTGCGGGAAGTCCGGCTTCCTGCAAAATTTTCATAAAGAGTTGTGCTGAGAAAATTTGTGTATTGGCAGGTTTCCAAACTACCACGTTGCCACAAAGGGCCGCAGAGGTGGGTAAGTTACCACCGATGGCTGTAAAATTAAATGGGGTAATCGCTAACACAAAACCTTCCAGCGGTCTCCATTCGGTTCGGTTATGGATACCGGGTGAGGATACCGGTTGTTGCTTATAAATTTCGTTGAGATAATAAACATTGAATCGAAGGAAATCAATCAGTTCACAGGCGCTGTCAATTTCTGCCTGATAAGCATTCTTACTTTGCCCGAGCATCGTTGCGGCATTCATTTGATAGCGGTATTTGCCTGCAAGAAGGTCGGCGGCCTTTAAAAAAATATGGGCTCTCGATTCCCAGCTCATTTCAGACCAGCTGCTGCGTGCCTTGAGAGCAGCATCAATGGCCTGCTGAGCATGTTGTGCAGTTCCCATGTGAAACTGGCCGAGGGTATGACTCAATTCGTGGGGTGGATGTATGGTTCTGGTATTCCCGGTGCGAACAGCTTTTCCGCCGATGTACATCGGAATGTCCAGGGATTTCTTTTTCAGATCGGCGAGTGCCTTTTTTAATGCAGTCCTTTCAGGAGAACCGGGCGCATACGATTTAACAGGTTCATTCGCCGGGGCCGGATAAGAAAATATTCCTCTGCTCATATTGTTAGATTTGTGTGCAAAGTTAGGGCTATTTCATGATGGATAATCTGCAGGAAGAACTTGAATCTGCGTGGAATGAATTAAATTGCCCGCATGGCGATTATCCTCTTTGATCCGCAGGACAGGAACAGGCTGTTACCACTGGCTGCCACGCGTGCTATAGCAGATCTGCGGCGCGGCATTCTCACGCAGAAAGAAAGATGGGAACTGCGCACCCAAGAAAAAGTAGGGGTGTCCACAGCAGGTTATCTGCGTTGCTTGTACGAGCCATTACCGGAGGGGGAACATACATGGATAGATGCCAGCGTTTATCCCGACAAGGCTGCTATTGATGCCATTTATAAATTGACTTCAGGTTCCGCCCTGCGTTCGGATGGAAGTATCTGGGCCTGCAGATTTACTGCCCACCAGGATTCTATTCACACCTTACTGCAAAATCCGGAGAAACTTCATGTAACAGAACAGACAGTCAACAAATTGATGCATCCCTGGGATTTGATCAGTAAAAACAGGCAACAGTTATTGGAGGATGTAGAATTGATCACTGCTGGCAGATTATCCGAACCCATTCCTGCTCATGTTCAGTGTACCCATCCGGAAAATATTTTTATTGAACCGGGAGCTGATGTCGCACCCTGTTATCTGAACGCGACAGAAGGACCTATCTACATTGGTAGCAATGCTACCATTTTAGAGGGCGCAGCCATTCGCGGACCTTTCGCTATGTGTGAAGGTGCCGTGGTAAAAATGCAAAGCAGTATTTATGGAGCTACCACCCTAGGTCCATACTGTGTAGGCGGTGGTGAAATCAAGAATACTTTGATGATGGGCTATTCCAACAAAGCACACCACGGTTATCTTGGTGATGCTGTGATAGGGGAGTGGTGCAATCTGGGAGCGGGAGCTACCAACAGCAATGTGAAAAATACTGCCGGTATTGTCAGTGTATGGGATTTTTATACAAAGCAATTGGTTCCTGTGGGACAAAAATGTGGAGTCATCATGGGAGACTATTGCACTGTATCTATTCAGGCGGCTATGAACACCGGAAGCATCTATGGAACCTGTTGTAATGTATTTGGAAGCGGGCTCCTCCCCACAATTATAGAACCTTGCAGTTGGGGAGTTGCCGGTACACGATACGAATTGCCAAAAGCAATTGCTTCGATCGGTAATTGGAAACAAATGAAGGGCAGGAGTTTCACCGCAGAGGAAATATCCATTCTGGAATATATATTTGCGCATCTATAAAATCTCTTCACAAGAATATCTTCACCCATGCGAAAACAAATAGCTGCTGCCAACTGGAAAATGAACCTTAATTTTTCTCAGGCACAAGCATTGATTACAGAACTGAAATCTGAGCAATTCGACATAACTGATCACCGCTCTGTTGTATTAGCAGTACCGGCCCCTTATTTGCAGTTTACTACAGAAGCACTTAAAGAAGTATCAGGATTCAGCATAGCCGCACAGAATTGCTATGCACAAAAAAGTGGGGCATTCACCGGGGAGATATCTGTCGAGATGCTGACATCTATAGGGGTACACCATGTTATCATCGGACACTCAGAGCGCCGTGAGATCTTTGGTGAAGACAATGCTTTGTTGGCAAAAAAAGTGGACTTGGCACTGGAGTTTGGAATGACACCCATTTTTTGTTGCGGAGAGCCTTTGCCTGTGCGCGAAGCCGGAACGCAAAATGATTTTGTTGCTGAGCAACTAAAAGCTTCATTGTATCAGCTCACTGCTGAGCAAATGAGTAAAGTGGTGATTGCTTATGAACCCATCTGGGCGATCGGAACCGGGAAAACGGCTACCAGCGAACAAGCACAAGAGATGCATGCCTACATACGTTCACAATTGGCAACGCAATATGGACAAGCACTGGCCGATGGCGTTTCTATTTTATATGGTGGAAGTGTGAAAGCTTCCAATGCTGTTGAAATATTCCAACAACCCGATGTTGATGGCGGACTGGTAGGAGGGGCATCCCTCATTGCAAAAGAGTTTGCTGCGATTATTCGGGCGCTGAAATAGTATTGCTGATATATTTTGCTGAAATAGTAGTACTTAAATTAAGGAACCGGATTTTTTTGTGCATAATCTTCCCATGTTATTCGAAAGATTAAACAGGGGAGAATCCTTTCTTTTTCTACTTATCTTTTACACAACGGAACCCGACATGGTCCGAGCTTGTCTTCCATTCACCTCTTCCCCTGGTTCCAATGATGTATCGACTACAGTAATCATCACTGCACAGGTAAGAACCCCCTTTTTGAACCTTTTTTAATAGCCCCGGCTCTGTAGGATCATAAGATTGATTGGGACCTTTTGGATTGATGCAGGGCTGATTGGCTAGTATAAAACCGGAAGCATCATACCAATCGCTGCACCATTCCCAAACATTTCCCTGT
>DAIMYK010000155.1:0-4696 GCA_036734525.1 Sediminibacterium sp.
CTTTAATATTTTCCTCCCCGAGCGACGCACCTTCTTTCTCGAAAATGATGACCTTTTTTCCGATTATGGAATTCCTCCTATCCGACCCTTATATTCCCGGAGAATTGGACTGGATCCGGACGGAAACAGAATACCCATCATTGCAGGTGCCCGAGTAACGGGTAATATTTCCCCCACAACCAGGATTGGTTTTATGGATATGCAAACGGGGGTGAAAAATGGATACCGCGCTGAAAATTATATGGCTGCAAGCATCAGCCAGCGCGTGTTGAAGCGATCTGTATTAAAGGGTTACTTTCTGAACAGAGAAAACTTTATTTCGGCAGGTGAAAAAACTGCCAATCCATTGAATGCATTTGGCAGAAATGCAGGAGCAGAGTTCAACTATATCAATAAAAATGGCGAATGGGTTGTATGGGGTGCATACAATCACTCCTTCAAAAAAAATATCAATAGCGACATTCAGCATTACAATGCCGGATTAGAAAACATTAAACGTCGATTATCCTTTGTACATGACATGGGGAAAATCGGAACAAACTATTATACGGACATGGGGTTTGTTGCACGTATCAACAATTACGATGCTGCACGGGATACCACCATCCGCCTTGGCTTCAGACAACTTTACAACAACATTACATATCGGATTTTCCCGGAGAATAAAAAGATCGTACAACACGTGATGCAGTTGACCACATTCATTGTAGTCAATCCCAACAACACGCACAATGAAACCAACCTGGAAGCTAAATACGATATCACTTTCAGAAATGCGAGTGGCCTTTCGTTTGTCGGCACCCACAACAGAGTGGACTTACTTTTCCCAACTGCCTTTACTTCCGGCAAACCCATTCCGGCTACCAGATATGATTTCCAGCAATTTGAGGTAAGATACCAAAGCGACTACAGAAAACCCGTCAACTACTCTCTAAGAGCTGCAGGAGGCGAATTTTACAACGGCTATTACAACAGTTTCAGGGCAACCCTGGGTATCAGACACCAGCCACACGTGAATATTGCATTACAGGCAGAGTACAATAAAATCCAGCTCCCGGGAGATTATGGCAGCACAGAATTGATATTGCTGGCACCCAGATTTGAGATCAACTTCAACACACAATTGTTCTGGACCACCTTTGTGCAATACAACACACAACGCAATAATTTCAACATAAACTCACGACTGCAATATCGCTTCCAGCCAATGAGTGATCTTTTTGTCGTGTATACCGACAACTACTTTATCTTACCCGTTTGGCAAAACCGGAACCGGGCTATTGTATGTAAGCTCAACTATTGGTTCAACTAATCTGTTCTGCTTCTCCTGACACCGATTGCAGGCAATTGCTTTTCATTGATCAACTTATTCAACGAAGACAGATCACTCGTCATCACCTTCTTTAATTTTGCCATTTCTGCATCTGCCTGTCCAGCCAATTCAGCGTATGCCTCTCTTGCCTGTTTACTGGGTGCATTATAGCCACTGGCAGCCACACCATACAATCCGGCAAGCTTATCATTGATGCGAATAGGAAAATTCAGCACATCTTGTCCGCTCTTGGATTTTGTCTGATAAAGTGCTTCCTCTACCGCAGTCAGCTGCTGCTGAATACTATCTGCCATTTTTTTGATGTCCTTTGTGCCGGCAGTATCCATGCGGGAAGTGAAGTCATTGATCTGAGAACGCAAACTTCTGATATCACGGATGGAGGTTTGCACCTGATTGAATTTATCCCGCACCTGCAAGAGGAATTCAACCTGAGCATCATAATCTGCTTCTGTCAATTGATAATTCGGGTTGGGCTTGATGACAAAGGGTGCCCAGATGGTATCTTTCCCACTTACAAAGCGGGCACGATATTTTCCGGGTGCTGCTTTCACAGAACCAATACCGCCGTTCCAAAGAATCATACCTTCCGATCTTTCACCGGGAGGATAGTTCATATCCCAGATAAACTTATTCATGCCGCTGCTGTAATCAATCTGATCGGCAGGCTCTTTAGCATTGCGGCTAAATGTTTTGATGGGCTTGTTCTTTTTATCATAGATGGTAATGCGAATTGCAGTAGTATCCATTCCTTCCTGCAAGAAATAATTGAATACAACTCCGGCAGGAGGATTTTCACCCATGTTGGGAGGAGTGGACCCCATCGAGGTTCCTCTTCCGCGTCGACCGCCTCCCTCAGATCTATAAGCATCGTTTACCTGAAACACATGCCAATTTTTCTTCAGAATGGCACTATCTTTTTGCTGTACTACACTTAAATCATCAATTACCCAGAATGCCCTTCCTTGTGTAGCAACAATCAGGTCATTTTCTTTGATGGTTAAATCAGTGATAGGAACTATCGGCAGATTTTGCTGGAATTTCTTCCAACTGTTTCCGTCATCAAAACTGATGTACATACCAAATTCAGTGCCCGCATATAAAAGTCCCTTGCGCTCCCTGTCGGCACGCATAGCTCTTGTGAAATGCTGGGAGTGAATTCCCTGAACGATTTTCTTCCATGTTTTACCATAATCATAGGTGACAAAAATATATGGAGCATAATCGTCCAGTTTATATCTGGTGCCAATCAGATAAGCTGACCCTTTTACAAAGGGATTCACTTCGATACAATTCCACATCATCCATTTTCCTGCTTCCGCCGGAGTAACATTTTCCCAATTCTTTCCTCCGTCTTTGCTCACATGTACCAGTCCGTCATCACTGCCTGTCCACAACAAATCTTTCTCCAGGGGAGATTCAGCAGCAGTGAAAATGGTGCAATAATATTCAACGGAGGTATTGTCTTTGGTGATCGGACCGCCACTGGATAGCTGTTTTGATTTATCATTGGTAGTGAGGTCGGGGCTGATCATTTCCCAGCTTTGTCCTTCATTTTCCGTTACAAAGAGATGATTGCCTCCGGCATACAGTCTTTTGGGATTGTGGGGGGAGAAGAAGAAAGGAAAATTCCATTGGAAGCGGTACTTCAACACATCGGCACCTGATCCCATGGGATTATCAGGCCACACATTGATGGCCCTGTTTTCTCCTGTGCGGTGATCTAATCTGGAAAGGTAACCACCATAATTACCTCCATATACAATGTCAGGATTCAACGGGTCTGCCTGAACATATCCACTTTCTGAACCAGCGGTAACATCCCAATCCCGCTGAGAAATTCCGGGGCCATTGGTTTTGCTGCGTATCCGAACGGTAGAGTTGTCTTGTTGTGCACCCAAAATACGATAGGGATACGCATTATCAGTAGAGACTCTGTAAAATTGGGCAGTCGGCTGATTTTCGTAGGTGCTCCAATTATTCCCCCCATCAAAAGATACCTGTGCACCCCCATCATCAGCAACAACCATGCGTTGACCATCCAATGGATCTATCCATAGATCATGGTGATCACCGTGAGGTGTATTAATAGACTGGAAGGTTCTGCCACCATCTCTGCTGCGCATGAATTCTACGTTGGGACAGTACACCAGATTTTCATTGGCCGGATCTACAAATACTTTGGAGTAATACCAGGCACGCTGACGAATGTTGTTGTCATTGCTGGTGAGTGTCCAGGTTTCACCTGCATCATTGCTCACGAATAAACCACCTGCCGCATTTTCAATGATAGCATATACTTTATCCGTATTCGATGGGGCCACTGCCACACCGACAATTCCCCAAACACCTTTTGGTAAGCCCTTTTTAGCAGTCAATGGTGACCAGGTTACTCCTCCATCGGTACTTTTGTACAGACCACTTCCCGGCCCGCCACTTTCCATGCTATGAGGTCTTCTGATTACTTCCCACATGCCGGCATACAAAACAGAAGGGTTACCGGGCTCCATCACCAGATCTGAACATCCGGTTTGCTCATTAACAAACAATGTTTTGGTCCATGTCTTTCCTCCATCGGTTGTTTTGAAAACACCTCTTTCTGCTGAGGGCCCGAACAAATGACCCATCACAGCCACCCAGACCGTCTGAGGATCTTTGGGGTGTACGATGATGCGGATAATATGTCTGCCGTCTTTGAGACCAATATTTTTCCAGGATTTGCCGGCATCATCGCTGCGCCACATTCCACCGAGGCCTTCCGACACATTTCCTCTCATGGTATTCTCCCCTTCCCCAACATAAATGATTGTTTCATCGGAAGGCGCGAGTGCAACAGAACCAATGGAGCTACCAAAATACTTGTCGGAAATATTTTTCCAGTTACTGCCGGCATCGGTTGTTCTCCAAACACCCCCGCCGGTGGCACCAAAATAAAAAGTGTTTTTCTGGGTGCGGCTTCCGGTAACAGCAGCACTTCTGCCCCCGCGGAAAGGACCTACGAGGCGATAGCTGACCTTGCTCAACAATTGATCCTCTGCAGAAGGATTATTAGCAACTGTTGCAGGTGCAGAAGCAACTTTATTTTTGGGTTGTGACCAGGCAGCACTTACTGCCAGTAAGAAGAAGAATAGCAAATTTTTTTTCATATCAAAACAATTGGGTATCCAAGATACCAATGAATTGACAGAGAAAAAAATGAAATCGGAACGGGTAATAACTTAACGTGGTACCACTTCTCCTCCAATCCCTCGTTTACCTTGATAGCGATGTTTTCAATCTCACTTTCAATAGGTCCAAACCCAAGGGTATATTTTGCGGGAAATTTAAGACCAATCAAATCCTTGTATTCTTTGACGAAAAGTGACG
>DAIMYK010000156.1:0-4695 GCA_036734525.1 Sediminibacterium sp.
ATGAGCGTGTTAATGAATGACCAGAAAAAAAGAAAAAGGTTAACCACTGAAAGTGCCAGTGAGCCGATCAGGAACCAGTTCATCTCAGCTTTGATTTTGTTGCCTACAATGGTTCTTATATAAGGAAGGCCGCTCACATACAATTCTATTCCCGTAGCTTTTTCAAATACGCTAAGCTCAGCCAGAATATCGTTCATCAGACGGGTGCGTCCCTTGCTGTTCATGGTGTCTTTGTTAACGCTGATGCCCAACAAATAACTTTTGGTGGCAGGATTGTACAATAATGTCTGATAAAATGGAAGTGACTCAAATAGCTGACGGGCACTGTCTAATTCAGCAGCATTGGAATAAGGTGGATGAAACAGTCGGGTCGGAATTAATTTGCCTGCTGCGGTATCATTGGTCAATCCAACCGCCTCAGGAACTGATAAGACACCCGTAACGGCTTTCACTTGCTTCAGTCGCTGGTGCAATGCACTTACCTGATTGAAAAAAGCGGGATCATACATTTTCTCGGTTTGCATTCCCACTACAACCGTATTTGCATCAGCGCCAAAAGTGCGGAGAAATTGCTGGTACTCTTGGTATTTTTGGTTGTCGGTAGGGAGTGCACGGGTGAAATCATAACTCAATTGAACTTGCGCTGCCTTCCATCCCATGAATGCAGTAATGACTGTCAGCAAGAGCAGCAGTTGCAGCCGATACTTCAAAATAAACCTGCCCAAAGTGTACCACATAGACTTGTATTGTATCGGCAAAGAAAAGAATAAATTCGGGAGTGGCTATATGGAATCCTCTAAAATCAGTATTTTCCGATAAAATATCGATATGGGCTCCATGTCTCCTGTGTCAATCCGACAAATCAGTTTTTATTTACTACTTATCTTCCTTGGTGTATTGCTGATCTGGGAACTAAGCGCTTTTATCCCCGCTGCTCTTGGCGCCCTTACCTTCCACATTCTTTTGTCCAAACCGATGAATTGGCTGACTGAAAAGAAGAAATTGTCTTCATCACTGGCAGCAACCATTTTACTGCTATCGACTTTTTTGATGGTAGTCTTTCCATTGAGTATGGCCATTAATGTGGTCTATACGAAAATCGATAACGCCATACAGCATGCCGACATGTTGAATACCAGTATAACCACTTTGATCAATCGACTGGAAGCAGATTATCATGTCACGCTAATTAGCGATCAGAATATTGAAAAAATAGGATTGCTGTTCGCCTCCATCTTTCCAAAGATTGTCACTGCTACTTTTGATTCAGTTCTGACATTTTTAATGATGTATTTTATTTTATTCTTTATGCTCTCGAACGCTCAGGCAATAAGAGATTGGTGCCATCGCCATATTCCCCTTCATAGGGAGAATACAAAAAAAGTCGGAAATGAATTGAATATATTGGTCTTTTCGAATGCCCTGGGTATTCCTGCTACAGCTCTTTTTCAGGGTATAATCGGGGCTATCGGATATTATTTTTTAGGAGTAAAAGATGTAGGGTTCTGGATGGTTCTTACCTGTATCACTTCAATGATACCAATGGTGGGTGCTGCTCTTGCCTGGGGATCTCTTGCAATTGTTTTTTTTGCTGAAGGAGATGCAACCCGAGGCACCATTCTGTTGATCTATGGTGCGATTATTATGGGAATACTGGATAATATTTTTCGCATGAGCATGCAAAAGAGAATGGGTGATACTCATCCACTAATCACAACTTTTGGTGTGATAGTTGGCGTAAAAATTTTTGGATTTATCGGTCTTATCTTCGGACCGATACTGATTGCATTGTTCATTTTACTGGTAAAAATATACCTGCATGAATTTAGTGACGAAACTCAGAGCACCAGACAGTAGGACATCAACTGGCAAGATATCCCTGCAACAAGACCAACATAAACTTCACGTGAGCTATGATCGCTGATGAGCAAGCGCGCCGAAGCAACCAGTCCTGCCAGTAGCACTACCCCTATAACATAAAGCCAGAGCGGCAGCGCATAATACCATGAGAAAAGAATTACCGCCGCAACAGCACCTCCGGCAGCCATACCATGCAGGCTTATCTTCATGTAATTATTGACGATGAGTCCGATAACAGTTGACAAAAAAATACCCAGATAAAAGAACTTTAGTACGATTGGTTGATCGGTGAAATGGCGGCTCAGGTAATATTGCCACCAATAAAAAAGCATGACCAGCACAAATGGGATGATGCGCTCACGCTGTGTAAGTAACATGATACTATTGACAAATTGTAATCGCCAGAGCAGGAAAATCGCAAAGGCGGGCACGAATGCCGTCCACCAAAAAACTGAAAATAAGCGAAGTGTAAGTTCCCAGGGTGTGATGCCTGCGAACTCATAAGGAACTACCTGCATCAATAATAAAAAGATATAGGTCGGTATGAACAGGGGATGAAAAACTACTGATACAAGGTGGGCGAATCCACGCAGAATCCGCATGGAAAAACTTCTATTCTCCGGTGAATTTGACTCCGCAACCATCGATGTAGGTGTAGTTGACATATTACAATTCTTTCCTGAGCCGTGCTACCGGTATATTTAATTGCTCCCGGTATTTGGCAACCGTCCGGCGGGCAATGTTGTATCCCTTGCCCTGTAACATCTCCGTGAGCAGATCGTCACTTAATGGCTTGTGCTTGTCTTCAGCCTCCACAAAATCCAGTAAGATTTTCTTCACCTCTTTGGTACTCACTTCCTCACCGCTATCGGTACTCAACGATTCACTGAAAAAATATTTGAGCCGAAAGTTGCCGAACTCGGTTTGAACGAATTTGCTATTGGCTACCCGGCTTACAGTTGATATATCGAGGCCTGTAATTTCTGCAATATCCTTCAGAATCATGGGCCGCAAAGTCGTTTCATCTCCTGAAAGAAAAAATGCCTGCTGGTGTTGAAGGATGGCGCCCATTGTATTCATGAGTGTTGCCTGGCGTTGTTGAATCATATCGATGAACCAACGAGCAGCGTCAATTTTCTGACGAATGAAAGTAACAGCTTCTTTCTGTCGTTTGTCCTTCTTACTTCCCTTTTCATATTCCTTCATCATATCCCTGTATCCTTCACTGACGCGCAGGGCAGGTGCATTGCGGGAATTGAGAGATAGTTCCAACTTGCCATTGTTATTGACAACATAAAAGTCAGGGATAATGAAATTTTCTGCCTGTGAGCCACTGGAATAATTGCCCCCCGGTTTAGGATTCAGGCGTATGATCTGACCAATGATTTCCTTCAACTGTACGTCTGTAATGCCCATACTGCGCTGGATGCGGTCGTAATGTTTTTTGGTGAACTCATCGAAATACTTACTAAGTATCTGTATGGCCTGCTTCACCGACTCTCCCTCTGATTCTTTTCTTTTGAGCTGCAGCAACAGGCATTCCTGCAAACTACGGGCTGCTATTCCCGGAGGATCAAATTGCTGGATCTGCACCAACAAATCGGTTACTTCTTTCTCTGATACTTCCAGTCCCTGTCGAAAAGCCATGTCATCGACCAGGGAACTGATATCCGAGCGCAGGTAACCATCATCGTCCAGGCTTCCGATGATTTGTTCGGCAATCGTGGTATTGCGTTGATCAAGTTCTAATAATCCCAGCTGATTCAACAGGTGTTCCTGAAAACTTACCTCAGCTCGTATTGGAATCACTTTATCATCTCCCATTTCGGGGTAGTGATCATCCTTGGTTTTATAATCAGCAATTTCTCCGTCGTCATCGAGCAGGTATTCACTGATATCCGGTGCCTCCTGCTCATCAGACGAATACTCATCTTCGTTTCGGTCTTCGGTATCTTGTTGGTCTTCGCTGTTGATATCGTATTCATCTGACTCCGCCTCGGCATCCATCTCTAATGCCGGGTTCTCTTCAATTTCTTCTTTGATGCGTTCTTCCAGATTGGCCGTAGGCACCTGCAACAACTTCATCAGCTGAATTTGCTGAGGTGATAGCTTTTGCAGCAATTTTTGTTGGAAGGACTGACTGAGTGCCATGTTCTGTGTTCAATGTTTTGTTTCTGTTGATGTTTTTATGGGAACAACAGGAACTACTGTTCATTTTCGCTGTAAATTTACAGCAAATAAGGCAACCTATTTTGAAAGCCAATTGTTTATTCTTATTGATTTTCTTTATTGTACCCATGAGTCATGCTCAAACATGGACTCCCGCATCGGAATGGAAGGTTACAGCAAAAGACAGTTTGGCAGCAACACCAATTCGCCTGGTACCGGAAAACAATTATAGCAAAGGATTAACTTTTTTTTGCCGCAATGAATGGTTGCTGGAAAAGAAAACCGGTGTTCCATTCAGGTTCAGGTTAGGCAGTGTTGATCAGGTGGATTGGCTGGATGGAAAACAACGCAATTACATCAAGCCGCCTTCGCTGTCTTATCTATCCAGCGAATCGAAAAACGTTCGGCGCAATCCCTGATGGAATTGATTATTTCTTTTTGTTGGTCGACGCTAAAGTGTTGGGGATACAGCCGATGGTAAAAATCGTTCTCTTCAAAAAACATCAGTTCATTGTCCTTCAGTTGTTTGATCATGGTAATTTCTTTCCACTGAAGTACCATTGATGGGGGTGCATCTTTTTCTAATCCTTTAAAAGTATTCCAATGAACCTGGTCATCAGAAATTTCAACAAATATTGAAGTATGTTTCCTGTTGGGCGGGTAAAA
>DAIMYK010000157.1:0-4681 GCA_036734525.1 Sediminibacterium sp.
GTGTGGTGCTCCAACCTACTTTTTATTCAATAATTAATCTGTAACCCTTAAGAATTACAGATCTAATTATGTGGAGAGAACCGGGCTCGAACCGACGACCTCTTGCATGCCATGCAAGCGCTCTAGCCAACTGAGCTATCCCCCCGGGGAGTGCAAAATTACTCGCTGAGGGGTGTATTTCAAAATTTAATTGGAAGGATCAGTCCCATATCTCATCCTTACCAACCAGCCAATTTTTCACGGCCTCGGTGGTAACAGACTTTGGTCGCTCTATGGGGAATCCCAGTGCTCTGTCCCAACAAAGACTGGCCAAAACTCCCAGCGAACGGCTTACAGCAAACAAGACGGTGTAGAATTCATATTCGACCAATCCATAGTGAACCAACAATGCACCGCTATGGGCATCAACGTTGGGCCAGGGATTCTTGATCTTTCCGAGAGATTGCAAAATCGGTGGAACTGTTTCATAGATGTTCCAGACAGTATTCACTAGTTTGTCATCTGGCATGTGTTTCTTTCCAAACTCCATTTGGGCAGTAAAACGGGGGTCAGTTTTTCTCAACACCGCATGTCCATAACCCGGAACGACTTTACCAGCAGCAAGTGTGTCCTGAACATACTTTGCTATCTGGTCTTTGGATGGCTCATCGGTGCCCAGGATCTCCTGCATTTCAAAAATCCATTTGATTACTTCCTGGTTGGCAAGTCCGTGTAATGGCCCGGCCAAACCATTCATACCGGCAGCATAACTTAAATAAGGATCACTTAAAGCTGACCCCACCAGGTGAGTGGTATGGGCAGATACGTTCCCGCCCTCATGGTCTGCATGGATGGTCATATACAAGCGCATCAGTTCCATAAAGCTTTCATCCTGATAACCCATCATGTGCGCCAGATTTCCGGCCCAATCAAGCAATCCATCCGGATGAATATGCTCATTGTTCTTGTATTTTCTGCGGTAGATATAAGCGGCTATCCTGGGCAGACGGGCAATCAAATCCATGGCATCGTCATAAACATATGCCCAGTATTCTTTTTTATTCAATCCCTTAGCATAGGCACGAGCGAAATTACTTTCGGTCTGCAAAGCCATCACTCCGGTAACAAACATGGTCATCGGATGAGTATTTATAGGCAATGCATCAATGGTAGCAAAGACATGGTTAGGTACATGGCTTCTCCTCATCCAAACATTGGTAATGTGCTGTACATCCTGCTCCGTGGGCAATTCTCCAACAAGCATCAGGTAAAAAAGCCCTTCCGGCATGGGCTCCCCACCGGCTTTTACAGTAGGCAGCTTCGCCTGTAGTTCCGGAATACTGTAACCACGGAAGCGTATTCCCTCCTGAGCATCTAATAAACTGGTCTCTGTAACAAGGCCGGTAATACCCCGCATACCCTGATAGATCTGCGCCAATGTTACTTCACCGGCTTTTTTGTTCCCATGCTCTTTGAGTAAATCTTTGATCTCTGCATTCGCAACATCTGCTTTTGCCTTAAATCTTTCCTTGATGATTCCCATGGTTAGAGGTATTAATTAAGTTGTAATATTTACTGTGCAAGAATCTGCAAAAATAATGCCGAAACAAAGGTAGTCGATGTTGACTTGAAGAGCAAGGAACTATGGCGGATGGAAAGTTAAAGTCCCTTTAACAATTATTTGGGTGCCCGTCGGTATAGATACCATACGACCCCCAAAAAAAGCAGATTGGGTATCCAGGCAGCTATAATTGGGGGCAAATTCCCCTTGGTAGAAAAAATGGTTGAAAAGCGATCAGCAACAATAAACAAGGCTGCCAGCATGAAACCCAATGCCAGGTGGAATCCACTGCCGCCCCTCACCTTTCGGCCGGCGATGATTGCTCCAATTAATGTTAGGAGTATAACCGTTATACTGGTAGCATCCCTTCGATAGCGCTCAACCAGTAATTCATTGAGTCCTTCAGAACCTCTCAACTTTTCCAAAGAAATGAACCGGTTTAGCTCGGGCGTAGTCAACCTTTCCTTGGTGTATTTGTCTCTGCCCAGATCATGTGGGGTGAAATTATATGTTCTGTTTTCGAAATCCAACAATGTAACTTTCTCCCCCAAAGGATTGACTCTCCGGGTGATCACCGATTCCAGCCGCCATTTTTTGGAGGCAGTATCCCAAACTATACTCTCAGCCCGCATATTCTCCTGCAAACGCTCATTGGCAAACCGATACATAAAAATAGGTCCACCCCTTTTGATCAGTGTATCGTATCGCATGATACCTGCGTATGTAAAGGAGTCCACCCGAAAATATATATGTGTATTACATCAAACTAAAGCGTTGTAACTTGAATTAGCATCGATGTACTTTGATTAAATACTACTCCTAATCTTATTGGCCCGGGGCACCACATATTGATTGGCAAACCACAAAACAACCGCCAAAAAAATGCTGCCGATCCAGTAGGGTCTGAGCCAACGCCAGTAGCTGGTGCCTCCGGCTATGATGGCTATGATCTCACTCTGTACGGCCATTTTGGAAGTGAAATAGATAACTGAGATAAACACAAAAAGGGGAAACAACAAAGCTATGATGTGAGGAATGAACCCAATGTAATACTCCATGATGATTCGCTTAACGCCCAGTCGGGAACGAACCATTTCATCTGTCTTTTCACTGACATCAATTACTACGGCGATGATGGTGAATAGAAAGATGGCAAAGAAGAAAGTGGTTAAAAACTTCCTGAGTATGTACCAGTCAATTTTTTTCATGGCGCCTTACAAAGATAAGGCAATGCGGGCGCTGAACTTGAAAAGAAAGGCCAAAATGCGTTACAATCGCTGCTTGAAAACAGGCACCATCTCGTTCTTCCAGGATGCGAAGTCACCACTTAGTATTTTTTCCCGGGCCTGACCTGCCAGCCATAAATAAAATATAAGATTTTGCAGACTAGCCAATTCGAGTGCCAGTAATTCATCGGCCACAAACAAATGTCGGAGATAGGCCTTGGTGTAGGGCAGTTGCTGGTCGGGAGGAAGTCCGGAATCTATCGTACTGAAATCATCTGCCCATTTTTTATTCCGGATATTGATTACACACCCGGTTGTAAAGCGCATACCATTCCTCCCATTCCGGGTAGGCATCACACAATCAAACATATCTACACCCAAAGAAATACATTCCAGTAAGTTCCAGGGGGTTCCTACCCCCATCAGGTAACGGGGTTTATCGGAGGGCAATATATCGCAACACAACCCGGTATATTCATACATCATCTCTTCAGGCTCTCCTACACTCAATCCGCCAATAGCATTCCCAACCGCCCCCAAAGAAGCAACATATTCAGAGGATGCCTTTCTTAAATCAGCAAAAGTACCACCCTGAACTATGGGAAATAAATTTTGTGAATATCCATACAAAGCCGGATTTTCATCCAGGTAATCCTTGCAGCGCCTTACCCACCGATGAGTCAATTCCATGCTTGTTTTGGTATAGGAATATTCGCTGGGCCAGGGGGGACATTCATCGAAAGCCATGATAATGTCTGCCCCGATGCTTCGTTGAATACCCATAACTGATTCCGGAGTAAATAAATGTCTGCTGCCATCAATGTGTGATTGAAAAACAACCCCCTCCTCACTAATTTTTCTGTTGGCCGCCAAAGAAAAAACCTGGTAACCCCCGCTATCTGTTAGCAAAGGGCGCTGCCAATTCATAAACCGATGTAAACCACCGGCAGCTTCCAAAATGGCCGTACCCGGCCTGAGATAGAGATGATAGGTATTGCCCAATATGATCTTTGCCCTAACAAGTTCTTCAAGTTGCTGGTGGTTGACAGCTTTGACCGAGCCAACTGTTCCAACGGGCATAAAAATAGGGGTAGGTATGACTCCATGATCTGTTACAATCGTACCCGCCCTTGCCTTTGAATTCTTGTCCTTACCCTGCAATGAAAAAGTCAATTCAGCCATATACAAAAATACAGGAAAGCAGCCTCTCGGGAAGCAAGTTATCCGTTTGATGTGGGTATAAAGCAGAACATGATTGACTTACAACCACTATTTTTGCTGCATGATGCCCGAATTAGTCAGTCAGATTCTTTTTTATGCTTTTTGCACTGTTACCGCTATACAATTGTTCTATTACCTGGGAATTTTCAGCCGACTGGCATTTTACCGAGAAAAACCCAGGTCCGAACACAATGATCAGGCTATTTCCGTGATCATCTGTGCAAGAGATGAGGCTGAAAATCTGGCCCGCAATCTACCCGGTATTCTGGTACAGCAATATCCGTCAACCCATGAATTGGTCATTGTGAATGATAATTCACTCGATGATGGCAGATATGTAATTGATGAATTTAAAAAATCATTTAAACACATCAACCATATTCTGCTTACGCAGGAAGCCAAATTGATCACAGGAAAAAAATTCCCGTTGAGTATGGGCATCCGCTCAGCCAAATATGAGAGCAGAGTGCTGAACGATAATAATTGATTTCCTGCATCTGAATTTTGGATAGATAAAATGCAACAGGCCTATGATGACCAAACAGAAATTGTACTGGGCTATGGACCTTACCACAAAAGACCGGGCATCCTCAATAAACTGATCCGGTTCGAGACTTTTCATACTGCCCTGCAATACTTTTCTTATGCACTTGCAGGCATTCCTTACATGGGTGTAGGAAGAAATTTATCCTAT
>DAIMYK010000158.1:0-4678 GCA_036734525.1 Sediminibacterium sp.
CACAGCATACATCTGCAGAACACCGGGCTCTTTTTCAATGGCTGCTTCCACTCCTTCTCTTAGAAAACTCATATAAGTCTTCAACTGACTTGAGTCCACCATAATTTTTGCCACTCGAACATAGGGTTCATTTGTCTGTGCTGATGCTGCTGAAAGCATGAAATAAATGCATATCAGCGAAAAGAAAATTTTATGTGCCATATCCGAATTCATGTTCTTTTTTATTCATGTATATTGCAATATAATGGCTTTTCATGCGGCTTTTCATAGTTTTATTTCTACTTCTTGTTGTATCGCTAACCCTCCCGGCCCAAACACCCAAAAGAGAATTACGCGGTAGCTGGATTTCTACGGTTTCCAATCTCGACTGGCCTTCTTCCCGTTCCTTAACGCCGGCACAGCAACGTACAGAGCTGACGGCCTTGCTGGATCAATTGAAATCAGCCGGCATCAATACGGTTTTCTTTCAGGTAAGAAGCCAGTGTGACGCTGCCTATGTAAGTTCCATCGAGCCCTGGGCAGATATTTTTTCTACCTCCAATCTGGGAGCAGGGCCCAACCCTGTCTATGATCCGCTGCAATTTGCCATTGAAGAATGTAGGAAAAGAGGCCTTGAAATCCATGCCTGGTTCAATCCTTATCGTGCAGTTTCCAACTTTGGTAACATCAATAATTTTTCTCCCAACCACATTGCCCGCCAGCGTCCTGATCTTTTGTTGGCACAGGGTTCCCTGCGCATTCTCGATCCGGGTATACCCGAAGTGCCGAATTATATTATCAGGGTAGTAATGGATGTGCTGCGCCGCTACGATGTAGATGGTATTCATTTCGATGATTATTTCTATCCCTATCCGCCCGGAACCGGAGTGACGCCCTTCAATGATGATGCAACGTTCACACAATACAACCGCGGTTTTCCTAATACCACTGCAGGACGGAATGATTGGAGAAGAGCCAATATAGATAGCCTGATTAAGCGAACCTATGATAGTGTGCGTGCTGTCAAGCCCTGGGTGAAGTTTGGTGTGTCGCCTTTTGGTATCTGGGCAAATGCCGGTTCAGTAAGTGATGGCTCTGCGACTTCCGGGTTACAAAGTTTCAGTGCAGTATATGCCGATAGCAGAAAATGGATGCAGAATGACTGGATAGATTATATGGTGCCACAAATTTATTGGAGCATTGGTTTGACTGCAGCCAACTATTCTGTTTTGGTGCCGTGGTGGAATGCACTTGGAGGAAGAAGACATCTGTACAGCGGCATGGCTGCCTATAAAATCAATACAGACAGCGACCCTAACTGGAACAATCCCGGACAAATTCCTGCACAGATACAGTTGAATCGCTCGAATAGCAATTTCAGCGGCTCGGTATTTTTCAGAGCTGCAAATATTCTGGCCAATCCCAATGGTTTTAGGGACTCGCTGCGCAACAACTATTTTGCAAGACCTAGTTTACTGCCTGCCATGAGCTGGAAAGACAACATAGCTCCCCAATCTCCCTCCGCATTGTCAGGAAATGTTATTGGAACATCGGTGAGCTTGAGCTGGACAGCACCACCGGCAACATCTGTTGAAATGGACAAGGCAAGACAATTTGTTGTGTATCGATCAACGCAGACTCCCGTTAATATTGCTGACCCATCTTTGATCAGATTTATTTCTCCGGTGGATACACTTAGATATGTAGATGAAGCCGCTCCGGGAAATACGTATTATTATGTGGTCACTGCACTTGATCGACTCCACAATGAAAGTCCGGTATCCAATACTTTTTCGGCAACTATTCTTCCTACATCCATTTCTATACCGCCGTTGAATTCTGCGGTTCAGGGTTTGCAGGTGTTTCCCAATCCCTTACAGCAGGAAGCACTGATCAGGTACCGTTTGCAGCAGGCCGCACGTGTCAATATTCGGGTAACTGATATGCAGGGTAAGACTATCGCAATTGATAATCAGGGATTTCGTCAGACAGGGGAACATCAACATCGACTGGATGTAAGCTCCTGGTTGCCCGGCACCTATATCATTACTTTGATAGCTGACAGGTACCAGATGAGCATTTCAGTTGTAAAGCAGTAAGCCTCACTTGAATCTTTTCATGCACCCAGCCATTGTGCGACCTCTTTTTTCCCTGTTTCAATCAGTTATATATATAACTATAGTTGGTTATCATTGCCTTACAAATATGCCTGTTGAGGTGCAGAAGGCCATGGGTCCGAAAACCAAGCGTTTCGTCTTTTGAGACCAGAATTTGATGCCTTATTTCCTAAAAAAATATTCTGCTGAAAAATTATTGTGTCAATAAAAGCAATATTTTGCATGTAGGTACAGTTATTTAGTTGTGATCTGTTCCCCCAACAGCTAGGTTTTTGTAAGTACTTGAAAACCATTGGGATTAAATAGCCCGGCCTCATTTAAAATCCAATTCCTTTGAATTTTTCTGCCGGCATGCCTTAAGATTATGCCGCAGGTCTTTTTTCATCGAATTGAATTATCAGTCAAATTAGTGATTTTACAAGGGACGGAGTTAACAATCTGATTGCAATGGCACAGACTGGCCTCAATCTGAGGGGAGTTAATCTCGCAGATCTGAACCTCAATAACCTGGATTTCACCAGGGCCAATCTCGACAAATCCAATCTGGATGGAGCGATACTGGCAGGTGCTCTTTTGCAGGGAGCAAGATTAGTAGATGCCGGCTTGTTCGCTGCTGACCTCACCGAAGCTGATCTATGTGAAGCCAATCTCACCAAAGCAAATCCGGCGGAAGCCAGTCTTTGTGGTGCCGACCTTACAGGAGCGGTGATTGAAAGAGCGAATCTCGAAGGTGCCAACCTGGAAGGTGCCATTCTTGAACGTGCTGATCTGCGCGGTGCCAACCTTACCCAGGCCAATATGACCCGTTGTAATTTATCAGGGGCTTATCTATTCCGTGCTGACCTCAGCAAGGTTGATTTGAGAGGAGCTAGTTTTTCAGGTGCAGTATTGAAAGGGGCCATCTTTCATGCGGCCAATCTCAGTAATGTTGATTTGTCTAATGCTGATCTCACAACCGTGGACTTACGAGGTGCCAATTTAACCGGTGCGAATTTAACAGGCGCTAATCTAACCGGTGCTTATTTGTTCCGTGCAGACTTCAGCAATGCAGATTTAAGCGGCACGAACTTTTCTGATTCCATTCTTCGCGGAGCCATTCTGCATAGTGCCAATCTTGCCGGTGCTAATCTGACGAATGCCGATATCACCAATGCAGATCTTACCAATGCTGAACTCATAGGGGCTAATATGAGTGATGTGGTGAAGTAATTTATTGAAATCATTGGCTGCAGATTCAGATCAGTTTCCCAGGCGGGCTCAGATTTTTTTATGAAATCAACACTTCTGCAACAAGCCATCAACATTTTTTTATCTCGCCCTGCACTTCTTTTCCTGATAGATGGAATTGGAGCCCTACTCTCTGCTTCGCTGCTACTTGTACTACACTTTTTCTTTCAGTTGACCAACGGACTTCCCCCTACTACCATTAATTCACTCATTGGGATTGCCATACTATTGTCTGCATTTTCACTGACTTCCGGTTGTCTGCTGAAAAGAGACCATGGCCGATATCTACGCCTTATTGCTATTTTGAATGGCAGCTACCTGTTGGCAGTTTTAATAGTAATCTTTTATTACTTCAGCAGATTGGAACTTTTCTTACTCCTTTTTTTTCTCCTCGAGTCGCTGGTGATCAGTTGCCTGATTTATCTGGAATGTAAAGTGGGAAATCAACTGATTCGTCAAGAAGATCGCCAATGATTTTTTTACCAAGCAGGTTACCCACAGCTATCCTATCTAAAAATTGTAATTTTATTGAAACCAAATAATATGGGTATGAAACGATTCCTGCTATTGGTAAGTATTCCTCTTATCTCATTGTATTCATCTGCTCAGTATAGGTCGGAAAATTTATTTTATATGACCGATACGCCGGAGAGCTTTGAGAGTTTTGTTAGAAATCTTCGACAGATATCGATGGTTTGTCCGCAAACATTTTTAATCAGTCGCGAGGGAGTGCTATCGGGCTCAGTAGATCGACGCGTAATTGATAGCGCTAATAAATATAAAATTCAGGTAGTTCCTCTTATTGTGAACAGTGGATTCACAGCTCCACTCTTGCACCAGATTGTTACAAATCCGATTGCCCGCAAGCGCTCCATTCAAATGATGCTGGAATACGCCCGCATTTATCAACTCGACGGCTGGCAATTCGATCTGGAAGGATTGCATATATCAGACAAGGACAGTTTCACTGCTTATTACAAGGAAACAGCAGCGGCTTTGCATGCAGCAGGTTTAACCCTTTCGGCTGCAGTAGTTCACCAGGTGGAGAAAGTGGGAGGAACCACACCCTATCATAATTTTTTATTCGAGAGCTGGAGGGCAGGATATGACCTGAAGGCCATGGCAACACACGGAGACTTCCTTTCAATCATGAGCTATGACCAGCACACCCGGCGCACTCCTCCCGGACCGGTAGCCGGATATGCATGGGTGGAACGCGTCATTCAGTTCCTGCTGGGGGAAGGCATTCCTGCAGAGAAAATATCCATGGGTGTTCCCAATTATTCGGTTCTCTGGTTTCCTGTTTATTCCGAAGAGCGCGGCTGCTTTTCGAACGGACAGCATATACCCTATTA
>DAIMYK010000159.1:0-4646 GCA_036734525.1 Sediminibacterium sp.
AAAACCACTTCCTTCAATTGAAGGGATTGAATCAGGCTCACCAATGCGCGGTGCTCAGCCAGACTTTCTTCCCCCAACTCCTTCATGGCACCCAACAACAATATTTTCCTTTCCCCCGGCTGTCGGGAAAAGTTTTCTATCGCCAGCTTCATACTGGAAGGATTGGCATTATAGGCATCCAGTATTACCTGGTTGCCGTGCCAGCTCATCCATTGAGAACGGCTGTTGGTGGGTGCATAGTTTTCAATCGCCTGCCGTATCTTTTCCGGCGGCACGCCGAAAAAATGTCCTACAGTGACTGCACACAATACATTCGGCAGATTATAACTGCCTACCAATTGCGTGTTCAGCGTCAACTCTACAGCTCCCGTTGTCTGTATGGTAAGAAAGGGACTGCTGCTGATTTCCTTCCCTTGTATCAATCCCTTTTCAGTACCGTACCAGATTACATGTGGTACAGTCAAAGACATCGTTTGTAAAAACTCATAATCGGCAAAAGCAAAGGCAGTACCATCATGCCCTGATAAAAAATCAAATAATTCTCCCTTGCCTTTTCTCACCCCTTCGATGCCACCAAATCCCTCCAGATGTGCCTTCCCACAGTTGGTGATAATGCCATGTGTGGGCTGCACATAGGTACAGTAACCGGCGATCTCCTGTTGGTGGTTGGCACCCATTTCAATCACCGCCAGCTCTGCATCCTTCCCAACACGCAGCAAAGTAAGCGGAATGCCTATGTGGTTGTTCAGGTTGCCTTGTGTGGTATAAGTTGTAAAGTGAGCGGCAAGAACAGCCGACACCAGTTCCTTGGTGGTAGTCTTACCATTGCTGCCCGTGATCGCAATAAAGGGTATCGAAAATTGACGGCGATGGTAGCCGGCTAATTCCTGAAGGGTGTGCAATGCATTCTCCACCTGAATGATTCGTTCATCATGACCGTCTATCGGTTCATCTACTATGGCATAGGCTGCTCCCTGCTGCAGCGCCTGCAAAGCAAATCGGTTGCCATTGAAGTTCTCTCCTTTCAATGCAAAATAAATACTTCCGGGAACCAGTTTTCTGGTATCGGTAGTCACCAACGGATGTGCTAAAAAAAGTTGATACAAGGCAGCTATATCCATGCTGCAATTTAGAGATTATCAAGCACCCGTTGACCGGTAAATCATGGAAATAAAAAATCCGTACGCTGAGGTACGGATTTGCTAAATGGTGAAAAAACTTTTTTAACGCTTGTTCCTTCTGGTGGGGAAGAAGAGTCCTGCCTTGCTTTTGGCGGCCGTTCCTTCAGGTGAACCAAAATGCGACATGGCACAACGGAATCCGATAGTGTTGGTTTTAACCTCTTCATCTACATAGCGGCGTGTTCCCGGACTTAACCAATAAGGCATGTCATTCCAGCTTCCGCCCTTGTACACACGTGATTTGTCGGAAATCAGGGTAGTTACACCATAGTTATATTCAGCACTGCTGGAAGAGTCACCATCGAGGTAGTTGATGGCATATGCTTTTCTGTAGTTGGTACGAGGTGTCAGTTCATCGTCAGTCTGCGGGGGCATTTTAATACGACCCTTGTCGTCACGCAGACTTCCCTGACCTCCCGTCATATCTATCTTCTGGAATACGTTACCGCGGAAAGGATTCAGGTCATTGTCATTGGAATTCATGATCGGACGATACACATCCTGTACCCACTCGTTCACATTACCACTCATATTATAGATACCAAAGCCATTGGGGTAGTAGGTATCCACCTGTGCAGGACCCGCAGCATTATCGTTCAAACCTCCTGCAACACCCATGTAGTCACCCGCACCACGCTTGAAGTTGGCCATGAAAGAGCCCTGCAGCTTGCCTTTCTGGGTATAACGAATGTTATCATAGCCCTCATTTTTCCAGGCATAGACTTGTTTGTTCTTGATCATCTCCTCACCCCGGTTGGCTGAACCCTTCATTTTTCTCTGCGGATTCTGCATCATATAACCATAGGCGGCATACTCCCACTCAGCTTCTGTTGGAAGGCGATAATCTCCATAGAGAATTCCATCTTCTACTTTGATAACAGTTCTGGGGCGACCCTGGGCATCTGTCAGAGGGTTTTTCCTGGAGGTCACATCTCTTCCGGGCGTTGCCTGGTATTCACCCAATAAATAGGCCTTGGTATTGAAGTTATCAGAACCTGAGCCATTCAATTCTTTTTTGATCTGGGTCTTCGGATCGAGGAACCCTTTCTTCATGGCAGTGATCTCATTCACCCTGTCCGTTCTCCAGATACAGAAGTCATTGGCTTGTCTCCAGCTTACTCCCACCACCGGATAATAATTGTAAGCAGGGTGACGGAAATAATATTCCACCATCGGCTCATTGAAAGCCAGGTTCTCGCGCCAAACTGCTGTATCGGGATAGGCTTCCGCTACGATGGTATCCATACCTGCAGTGCCAAACACATTCTCCAGCCAGTAGAGGTATTCCCGGTAGTGAACGTTCGCCACTTCCGTTTTATCGATAAAGAAAGAGTTCACAGTTACCCTTCTCGGCGCATTGTTCCAGTCCGCCATCACATCTTCCTGCGTAGCACCCATGGTAAAGGTACCACCCTGCACAAATACGAGACCGGGAGCCGTATTGATGTCCTTGGGCTTCATCACATTGAAGTTGCCCATCGTCTTGTCATTGTAATTCCAGCCTGTTACAGCAGATTTTTCCGGTTTCTTGGAAAAAACCTTACAGGCAGAAAAAGATCCCAGAACAAGCACACAAGCCATGGCTTTGCCGATGTAGGAAATTAGTTTCATGGTACTAAAATTGAAATGAGTAGCGGTTTTCACGTTTAATGAATGGATATACCGATGCGAATATAAATAGTTTAGCTTGGGAGCTTATGTTAAGAGCCCCCTGACTTTGTTATCAAAAACCTAATTTTAACTCTATTAACATATAACGTAATCGGCTTCCGGCTTATTATTTGTCTACTTTACATCCATGCTGAAAAAGATTTTTTGGGGAACGATACTCGGCTGTTGTATGCTCTTGTCCGGCCTTCAGGCACAGCGCATCTATGCCCCCCAATCGGTATTGGCAGAGGGTAACTGGTGGAAATTGGGCGTTACCAGGGAAGTTGTTTACAAGATCAGCGCCTCCTGGCTCACCGCAGCGGGCATCACAACTACAAATCTATCCAGCAATTCCATACGCTTGTTGGGCAATGGGGGCGGCATGCTGCCGGAAGCCAATCGCCGGGGCAGGGCAGATGATCTTACAGAGAATGCAATTGAAGTAGTAGATGGCGGGGATGGTATTTTCAGCGGAACAGATTACCTGCTGTTTTATGCCCGAGGCCCCCACCACTGGGAGGCAGATGCTACAGGCCGCAACTGGCAACACCAGTACAACCTGTATGCTGATACGGCTTATTATTATCTCAGCATCGGTGGAACAGGAAAACGCATCAGCAACGCAAATGCTGTCGGTCAGCCTACCATTGTAGTGCGGGAAATGGATGAAAGAATTTTCCTGGAAACAGATGAAGATAATTTTCTGGGTAGCGGAAAAGACTGGTGGGGAAATGTGATGGGCTCGCAGCCCGGACAAAGCCTGCAGCGGAATTTTACTTTCAACCTGCCCGGTTTAGTGCTGAGCGAACCCGTTACCCTCGCCACCCGACTGGCTGCCAGGTCGGTAGGCAGTGCTGCTCAGATGCGGGTGGTGCAAGCAGGACAAACACTGCAAGACATACCCCTTCCCGCAGTGGGCGGACAATTCCTCGACCAATATGCCAATGCCGTGCAGCAAAAAATTAATTTTTTAGCAAGCTCACCCGCCATTAATCTGCAATTTCAACTCAGTGGATCCGGCGCTGTTACCGGATGGATCGATTGGCTGGAAATATTTGCCAGAAGGCAGTTGAATTTTAACGGACAGTCCTTCTTCTCGTTGCGCGATACCCGTTCCGTTGCACCGGGCAATATTGCTGCCTTTGAGGTACATCAGGCACCTGCAACAGGAGCAGCAGTGGTTTGGGATGTAAGTAATCCGCTCGAACCCATCAAAATGAATGTGACCACCACCGGAACAGTACTTCGCTGGGTGCAGGATGCCTCTTCGTTGCGTGAATATGTGGCGGCAATTCCCGCAGGGTTACCGGAGCCGGTTTTTATGGGAAGGGTTGCCAACCAAAACCTGCACAACAGCAAACCTGCACAGTTGCTGATCGTAACACATGCTTCATTGCTGGGGGAAGCAAGACGGCTGGCAGATCATCATGCACAACAAGATGGACTCAGCTATGCACTGGTAACAACAGAGCAGATATACAATGAGTTTGGCGGACAGCCCGATCCGGTGGCAGTAAGGGATTGGGTAAAAATGTATTACGACAAGTACAGGAACAATCCGGCACAAAAGCCACAATACCTCTTGCTGTTGGGAGGAGGAACTTTTGATTACCGCGGAAGAAAGGGCAGGGGCTTCAATTTAGTACCGGTATGGGAAGGAAAGGAATCACTGCATCCCTTGTTCTCCTATACCTCGGATGATTTTTTCGGTTTGCTCGATGATGAAGATGACTTCAATGAACAACGCGCTGACCAATTACTGGACATCGCCATTGGAAGATTACCTGCCGCAAGTTTAGCAGAAGCAACAACGAT
>DAIMYK010000160.1:0-4639 GCA_036734525.1 Sediminibacterium sp.
GGTATTGCCGACTACCAGCGCATCATCAGTTCCGGACTGGGAGATAAGCAATTACAGTATGAGCAGATACAGGCACTGAAAGGATTGATGACTTCGCCTAATTCGAAGGTGATCATCATGAATGGAGGGAAGACGCCGGTGATTCTGGATGGGAAGAATTAATTAGGAAGTACTCCCGATACAACCTACCGATTGTTCAGCAATGAATTCAGGGATATAACAGTGAGAAACAAAGCTGTTCCCGGAAGGCATACGGTAATTGCTTCATTCATCATTAACAAAGACGGCTCTGTTAGCATGATAAAAGCCAACAATAATCCGTGATATGGAACTGCCGCAGAAGCAAGGAGGATGGTTCTAAAAGGACCTATTTAGATTCCAATCAATATAATTGATTATACCGATTGGAAATTTTTTGACAATTCCGGTAAAAATATAATGCCATTTATGGAAGTAAAATAATGCCAAATAAAGAAGTATTCTTATTCTGGACAGGCAATTATTCTTCATAGCTAATAGGACTTCTCCAGATGCGATAGATCCACCAGGAGAAAAGAAACATACTGAGGAAAAACCAAGTGTAAAAAACGATGTTACCCAATTGGAAGGTGTCTTCTACCAATCCATAGCCAAACATAATGCCGGCTGTAGAGTTGATGGTCATCCACAACAAGCCGATACCGATGGTATTCAAGATGCGGAGCAGGTATTTTCTGATGCCGGGTTCCAATGAAATAATTTCTTCTAACTACAAATGGATGTACCTTTTGTTCACAGCCGCCTAATCCATGCTCTGGTTGCTGGTCGCAGCTAACTTAAGTATACGGTCGAACTGTGCCGGACTCAAATCGTTGTAGAAAAAGTAGATAGGATCAACTTCGTTCCCGTTGTGAATTACCTCATAGTGTACATGGGGGCCTGTACTTTTTCCGGTACTGCCCACATAGCCGATTACTTCACCGCGTTTTACCTGATCACCTACTCTTGCCTTGATGCGGTACATATGACCATATAAGGTCTGATAGCCAAAACCATGGTTAATAACTACCCGGTTTCCATGTCCCCCCGTGCTGAAACCGGCATCCACCACCCTTCCATCTCCGGTTGCATAGATAGGTGTTCCGATAGGTGCAGTAAAATCTATTCCCTTGTGCTGACGTCGGTCTTTATAGACCGGATCAATGCGATATCCAAAGCCCGATCCGATGCGGGTGAGATTCTTGTTGCTGATCGGCTGAATGGAGGGCATAGATGCCAGCCAGATTTCCTTGTTTTTGGCAAGGCGAGTGATCTCATCAAAAGACTTCATCTGATAGGCTTCCAACAGTGCCAACCGGTTCAATTGGTTGTTGATGCTCTCAATCAGGGCCGGTTCACCCATACTCTGCACCAGCTTTACCTCATTGCGGCGCTCCATCTCTTTTACACGAGCACTATCAGGAATTGGAGTAGCACCAAAAATGGTTCTGTAAACATTGTTGTCCCGGTTTTCAATCTCATCCATCTGTAACTCCAGCTGATTCACCCGTTCCATCAACAAGGCATAATTTTCCTGCAAGGATTCATTCTGTTGCCGCAATACTTTTTCTCTGGGAGAAGCAAAATACCGGAATGCAATCGTATAAATGAGGAGACCTGTTACAATGGAAGCAGCAATGAAGCCAATTACCTGCAACAATCGAACACGAAGGGGCACCTCCAGTTTTTCATACCGAAGGGTGTGGGTATTGAAAAAATACTTGACCTTTTTCATTGGCTTAATTCCGAATCCGTACAGGTATTGCCGGGGAATTTGGCGCAGGACTTCCCGCTTTCAGGGGGCTTTCTCCCACTTCAATTCCTTACCTTTGCCTACCCAAAACAGCCCCAAATATAGTTTCAAACGGGCTAAAAGGAATCGTAAACTTTTCTCGGATGATGACCAGTGCCCAGATCAGACAACATTTTTTAGACTTTTTTAAGTCCAAACAGCACCAAATTGTTCCATCTGCCCCCATTGTAGTGAAAGATGACCCCACCCTGCTTTTTACCAATGCTGGTATGAATCAATTCAAGGACTATTTCCTGGGCAATAAAAAACCCGTGTATGCAAGGGTGGCGGACACACAAAAATGTCTTCGGGTAAGTGGCAAACACAATGACCTGGAAGAAGTGGGGGTCGATACCTATCACCATACCATGTTTGAGATGCTCGGCAACTGGAGTTTTGGTGATTATTTCAAGGCTGAAGCTATCGCCTGGAGTTGGGAATTGCTGACAGAAATATATAAGCTCGATAAAGACCGGCTGTACGTTACTGTATTCGAAGGAGATCCGTCGGAAGGAATACCCGCATCCACAATTGCATTGGCCGAGTGGAAAAAACTGATTCCCGAAGACCGCATTCTTTTCGGAAACAAAAAAGATAACTTCTGGGAAATGGGCGATACCGGACCTTGCGGCCCCTGCTCTGAGATTCACGTAGATTGCCGGCCGGAAGAAGAAAGAAAGAAGATTCCCGGACGCGAACTGGTGAACAAAGACCATCCCCAGGTCATTGAAATCTGGAACAACGTATTCATCCAATACAACCGGCTCAAAGATGGTTCCCTGCAGCCGCTGCCTATGAGGCATGTCGATACAGGGATGGGATTTGAGCGACTGGTTCGTGTGATCCAAGGCAAACAAAGCAACTATGACACCGATATTTTTTCCGGTACCATAGCCGCTGTTGAAAAAATAACAGGCAAAACCTACGATGCCGGCGATAGCAAACAAGCCATCTCATTCAGGGTATTGGCCGATCACATCCGTGCGATTTCATTCACCATTGCAGACGGACAATTACCATCGAACACAGGAGCAGGATATGTAATCAGACGTATCCTGAGAAGAGCAGTCAGATATTATTATTCCTGTCTGGACTATCATCAGCCCCTGCTTTATCAACTGGTTCCCTTGCTGGCCCGGCAATTTGAAAATGTTTTCCCTGAATTGATACAACAACAGGATTTTGTATCAAAAGTAATCCGGGAAGAAGAAGACGCTTTCCTGCGAACACTGGAAAAAGGATTGAAAAGAATGGATGACATCCTTGCTGCCAATGCAAATCAAATCCCGGGCAAACAGGTATTTGAACTATTCGACACCTATGGTTTTCCTCCAGACCTTACCCGATTGATTGCTGCTGAACAAGGACGGACCATCGATGAAAAAGAATTTGAGCAGGAAATGCAGCAACAGAAAAACCGCAGCAGGGCTGCAACTCAAATGGATACAGAAGACTGGATCGTTTTACAGGAAGATGCCGCTGGTGCTTTTGTTGGATATGACTCACTAAGCATTCCTACCCAATTGGTGCGTTACCGCAAAGTAAAAGCCAAGGGAAAAGAAAATTATCAACTGGTACTGGAAGCCACCCCTTTCTATGCCGAGAGTGGTGGACAAGTAGGAGACCGAGGTACACTTACTTTCGGACAAGAGCAAATCATTCGGGTACTTGATACCAAAAAAGAGAACAATCTTATTCTTCATATCACCGAAGAACTTCCCAACCATCCCGATGCTCCGGTACTGGCAACTGTAGATGCAGCAACCCGACAATCAACAACCGTTCACCACAGTGCGACTCACCTGTTGCATGCAGCCCTCCGGCAAGTGCTGGGTACCCATGTAGCGCAAAAAGGGAGCTTGGTGAATGAAACACAATTGCGGTTCGACTTCTCCCATTTCAGCAAAATCGGAGATGAGGAAATACAGCAAATTGAAACTATTGTCAATGAAAAAATTCGCCATAACATCCCCGTGCAGATTCAAGAAATGGAAAAAGAGCAGGCAATGGCTGCAGGTGCAATGGCTTTGTTTGGAGAAAAATATGGAGAGCGTGTGCGCGTGGTAACCATGGACCCCCATTTTTCTATCGAACTCTGCGGAGGTACACATGTCAGTCGCACCGGTGAAATGGGACTTTTCAAAATCAAACATGAATCTGCTATCGCCGCCGGTGTGAGAAGAATCGAAGCAGTAGGTGGTTCCGCAGCACTTGAATCCATGAACGCTGAAGTAGCCACACTCGAACAAATCAAGACCACACTAAAAAATCCTGCAGAAGTACTGCGAGCCGTACAACAGCTGCAACAGGAAAATACCGAACTCAAAAAGAGGCTCGAGAGTTATGAAGCTAAACTGCTGCAATACCTCATTCCGGGCTTGCTGCAGCAAATTGAAAATATCGGTAACACCTCCTTCCTGGGTGCGGTAGTTGAAGTAGGCCAGGCCGACGCACTGAAAAAAATATGTTTCCAACTCAAAGGACAGTTGAAAGATTATTTAATTGTGTTGGCTGCTACTGTTGAGGGCAAAGCTCAGGTAGCCATCATGCTCGATGAGACCATTGCTGCAGCGAAAAATTTAGACGCCGGTAAACTGATCAAACAGGAAGTTGCACCCCTGATCAAAGGTGGTGGCGGTGGCGCACCCACTCTTGCCACAGCTGGCGGACAAGACAGCAGTCGATTGCAGTAAGTACTCGCGGCCATCCGGTCTAAATTGAACTGATTTCCCAAATTTTAACAAATCCGAATAGCTTCGTACATTAAAAATCCCCTACTTTTGATGTACTAAATATTTCGTACATTAAAAATTGTTCATTATGCGACTT
>DAIMYK010000161.1:0-4631 GCA_036734525.1 Sediminibacterium sp.
CGAAGATTGTCGTAGGCAGACAAATAGGGATACTCTTCAGGTGTTTCTATTACAGCGCCGGTTTGTCGCAAAATCTCTTTGCGGTGGGTGGAAAGAGGCAGATCAAAGATTCGGATCTCACCGGCAGTTGGCTCGATCAGGGTCATCAGCATCCGGATGGTAGTGCTCTTACCTGCCCCGTTTTGACCTAGGAATCCATATACATCGCCTTTTTGCACTGAAAAGGATAGTTCATTTACTGCTGTAAAGGAGCCATACTTTTTGGTGAGGGAAGAAACCTGGATCAATGATTGCATACTACGATAACATACGGTCTGTGTAAGAGTTGAGGTTGCAAGAAAAAAAACATTTCTCTAACATCTTTCAACCGGTCAAAAAAAACCCCCTCACTATGTTGAAAGGGGGTTTTAAATATGTTGCTAAAAGCAATTATTTGTACTGTGGTGTGATGCTCTTGGCTAAGTCAACCATTTCAGCCAGACTGGCATCATTCAACTGTCCCTTCTTGAATTCAGCCAATACATGCGGCAGTTTATTGTCCATTTCCTGCAGGAACTGTGTCTCAAACTCCTTCACCTTTTTAACCGCTACTTCTTTCAGCAGACCCTGTGAGCCGAGATAGATAATAGCTACCTGCTTCTCAACAGTCATAGGTGAATATTGTGCCTGCTTCAGGATTTCCACGTTGCGGGCTCCTTTATCAATTACATTCTTGGTAGCAGGGTCAAGGTCACCACCAAATTTAGAGAAGGCCTCCAATTCACGGTACAATGCCTGATCAAGCTTCAATGTACCGGCTACCTTCTTCATGGACTTGATCTGTGCATTACCACCCACACGGCTAACAGAGATACCTACGTTGATGGCGGGACGAATACCGGCGTTGAACAGGTTACCTTCCAGGAAGATCTGTCCGTCGGTAATTGAAATCACATTGGTAGGAATATAGGCAGATACGTCACCGGCCTGTGTTTCGATGATAGGAAGTGCAGTGAGTGAACCACCACCTTTAACCAGGTGTCGAATAGATGCTGGCAGGTCATTCATGTTCTTAGCTACCTCATCGTTGTTGATCACCTTGGCTGCACGCTCGAGCAGACGACTGTGCAGGTAGAATACGTCACCGGGATAAGCTTCACGACCCGGAGGACGACGCAACAACAAAGAAACTTCACGATAAGCAACAGCTTGCTTAGACAGATCATCATAAATGATCAGAGCCGGGCGACCGGTATCGCGGAAGAATTCACCGATTGCAGCACCGGCAAAAGGAGCATAGAACTGAAGAGGAGCCGGATCGGAAGCAGAGGCGCAGACAATGGTAGTATATGCCATAGCACCGCTATCTGATAAGGTCTTCATCACACCTGCTACAGTAGAAGCTTTTTGTCCGATCGCTACATAAATACAATATACGGGCTGTCCTGCTTCGTAGAATTCTTTCTGGTTGATGATGGTATCAATACAAATGGCGGTCTTTCCGGTTTGACGGTCACCGATTACGAGCTCGCGTTGTCCGCGACCGATGGGGATCATCGCATCAATGGCTTTGATACCAGTTTGCAGTGGTTCTTTTACCGGTTCACGATAAATTACTCCGGGCGCCTTGCGCTCGAGTGGCATTTCATACAACTCACCTTGCAAAGGTCCTTTACCATCGATAGGTTCACCGAGGGTATTGATAACACGTCCAACTACTCCTTCACCCACTTTAATGGATGCGATTTGTCCGGTTCTCTTCACTCGTGCTCCTTCCTTGATATCTCCACCTTCACCCATCAATACCACACCCACATTGTCTTCTTCGAGGTTCAAGGCTATGGCTTTCACACCATTCTCAAATTCAACGAGCTCACCGCTCAATACGCCGTTGAGTCCGTAAACACGGGCAATTCCGTCGCCCACCTGCAATACGGTTCCTACTTCCTGCAGATCGGCACCTGCGTTGAAATTACTCAGCTGCTGACGCAGTATCGCTGATATTTCATCGGGTTTAATGTCTACCATGATTGATACGCTTTAGATTGTTTATTTTTCGCTGTTAGCGGATATTCTGTATAAAAAGATTTTTGTCGAATTGTCTCTTCACCTGGCGGAGATCATGCAGGATACTGGCATCCAACATCTGACTGTCCATTTCGAGTAAGAAACCACCAATGAGTTTTTCATCCACCACAGTCTCCAGTTCAATGTGTTTCCATCCCTTGGCTGCCTTCACTTTTTCTTCTATCAATTGCTTCAGCGCATCTCCTGCAGGAGTAGCAGTGGTCAATTTAACTGGATGGATACCTTTTAGTGCCTGGTACTGCTTTACAAATGATTGTGCCATTTCCATCAAATCACCTTCGCGTCCTTTCTTAGCAAGAAGAGTAATAAAGGCAGAAGACAGAGCACTGATTTTGCCGGCAGTCAAAGCCTCCAGAATTTTTATTTTCTTATCAGATTTGATTACAGGACTCTTCAGCAAATTCACCAATTCTGCACTAGAGGCACAAAGTCGGTGAAGGAATTGCATATCGGCAAATACCACTTCCAGCTGACCCTGCTCTTGTGAGAGGTCAACCAGACTCTTGGCATAGCGTGCAGCTAAACGTGGGTTAGGCATATCAGGACAGTTTCAGGTCTTCAGCTAACTGATTGATGTATTTTTCCTGCTGTGAGCGGTCAGTCAACTCGCGGCGCAGCACTTTCTCACTTACTTCAATTACCAATGCACCCACCTGATTTTTCACTTCAGTAAGAGCTGCATTTTTTTGTTGGGTAATAGCCTGCTGTGCTTCAGCCACAATTCGATCGTACTCAGCTTTTGCCTTGTCTTTGGCTTCACTGATCATCTTTTGTGTTTGCTCACGGGTATCTTTCAGCAGTTGGCTGCGCTCTTCACGGGCACGTGCCATCAGTTGCTCGTTTTCACTCTGCAGTGCTGCCATTTCACCCTTCACTCTTTCAGCAGTAGCGATGGCTTCTTCAATGTTCTGCTCACGCTCTTTGAGACCCTGGATGATGGCAGGCCATGCCAATGATTTCAGGATAAAGAAAACAATAAGAAAAGCCAGCAGCGTCCAGATGAGTAGCCCCAGATCAGGAGTAAGTAAATTCATAAAGAAGAAAATATAGGTTCAATAATGAAAGTCAGGTTAACCGCATTCGCCGCCCTGTGCTTTGAATGCGGTTGTTTTTTTCCGCCGGGATACTCTTATTTAAGTACCATGGCGAGGAAACCTACGATGATCCCGAAGAGGGCAGCACCTTCTACCAGCGCTGCAGCCAGGATCATGTTGGCACGGATGTCATTCATGGCTTCCGGCTGACGGGCGATGCTTTCTACAGCACCCTTACCGATCTGACCAATGCCCAATCCTGCACCAATAGCAGCCAGACCGGCACCAATGGCACCACCGGCATTCGCAACGGCTTCCAACAAGATGTAATTCAAATTCATGATCGTTGTATTTATAGTGAAAAAAAACTTTTAATGATGGGCCGCTTCCGCATGTTCGTTGTGGTGTTCTCCTTCGAAAGCCGCTCCAATGAATACCGCTGTCAAATTAGTAAAGATGAAGGCCTGCAGAAAAGCTACCAACACCTCAATCATATAAATAAATACCGTAAAGCCCACTGCTACCGGAGATGTCAGCCAGCCGGCAACCGAGCTCATTTGTCCAAATATGAAAATCAAACTAATGAGACAGATAATAATGATGTGTCCTGCTACCATGTTGGCAAACAAACGAATGATGAGGGCAAAAGGCTTGATGAATACGCCCAGGAACTCCACCAAAATGAGGATTGGCTTCACAAACCCGGGTACGCCCGGAGGATTGAAGATATGACCCCAGAAATGACTATTGGTGCTGAAGAGAATAACCACAAATGAGATCAAACCAAGCACAACGGTGAAGGCGATGTTTCCGGTAACGTTGGCAGTTCCGGGGATCAAACCAAAGATGTTATTCACCAGAATAAAAAAGAAAGTAGTCAACAAATAGGGGAGGTATTTTTCGTACTTCTTTCCCAAATTAGGCTTGGCTACTTCATCTCTAACGAAAGTGATCACCGGTTCCAATAAATTTTGTTTGCCGCGTGGGGCGGAAGTTACTCCTTTACCGGCCTTGTAAGAGTTGGCAATCGACAACATCAACCACAACAGAATTGCCAGTGCAATCAGCATCTGCACCACATTGCGGGTAAGTGACAAATCGAGCAGCTTTACACTTTCATCCTTAGTACCTTCAGCGGTAACCGCTATAATTTTATTGTCAACCAGTTGATACCCATTATAGATGGCATGACCATGTTCCAGGCGGGAAGACATAAAAGAAGTCCATCCACGCTGTGGGGAATAGAGAATAACAGGAAGAGGAATAGAGATGGGATGCATTTTTCCAGTTGCATCGGGGTAGTCGGCCAGGTGAAATTCATGGTTGTCGAGGATGTGTCCGTAAATCACCTCAGCAGCATCAAATTCTTTTTTTGCCTCACCGTGTTCTCCGGCAGCAGCAGTTTCGTGATTTTCATTCGCCCTGAGGGTATGGGGTAAAACTGCTAAAAAAAGCCCCAAAACCGCTACCAGACAATATTTCAAGCTTTTGAACACCATACCCGTATTAAAATTTGCGGCAAAGATAGGG
>DAIMYK010000162.1:0-4622 GCA_036734525.1 Sediminibacterium sp.
TGTATCAGACACGGATGTCGAATACTACAGGAATCAGTTTCATTGTAACCACATATCCTTTGATCCGGTGTTTCTTCCCGACTGGCAAATGATGAAAAGTATTGGAATGGGGACTTACTGTCTTTTTCACGGTGACCTGCAGGTTCCGCTGAATGAGCGAACTGCCGTTCGTTTACTCACACGCATTTTCCACCGGCTGAAAATTCCTTTTGTGATCGCCGGGCGCAATCCTTCCCCTCAATTAATGGAACTGGCACACCGTGAGCAACATACTTGTTTAGTAGCCAATCCATCTGATGCAGAGATGGAAGACATGATTGCGCGGGCACACATACACATTCTTCCTGCACAGCACAACACCGGCATTCAACTCAAATTATTGCATGCGCTTTTCCAGGGCAGACATTGCATAGTGAACTCGGCTGCCGTAACACAAAAAGTGCTTGAACCAATGGTACACATTGCTGAGACTGATGAGGCACTCACCAACCTGATCAGGCAGGTTTATCAGCAACCTTTGCGGGATGATGAATTTTTGGTGCGCCAGCAATTGCTGGAAAAAACCTTTGACCACAAAAAACAGGCAGGGGCGATGATGAACATCTTATTTCCCAATAAACAATAGCTTATTAGACTGCAGCGACAGTTGTTTTGCTATCAATGACCCTATTGTTTTCAGTCTTGAGCATTCGGGAAGGATATCGATTGATGACGATGAAATCATGGGTAGCCATCAGTACAGAAGTACCATAATCTTTAGAGATTTGAATCAGCAGTTGCATGATCTCATCGCTGGTTTCAGGATCAAGGTTTCCGGTAGGTTCATCTGCCAGGATCAGTTTGGGCGAATTTAACAGTGCGCGTGCAATATCAACTCTTTGTTGTTCTCCGCCACTCATCTCGAAAGGCATTTTGTAGCCCTTATTTTTAAGTCCGACTTTCTCCAGGACATCATTTATTTTTTCTTCAATCAGGTGCTCATCTTTCCAGCCGGTGGCTTTCAGAACAAAGCGAAGGTTCTCATGAACATTCCTGTCGGTGAGGAGTTGAAAATCCTGAAAAACAACACCCAGATTCCTTCTGAGGTAGGGAACTTTTTTCCAATCCATATCGCTGAGATCAAAGCCCACTACATTTCCTCTTCCTTCCCGCAAAGGCAATTCACCGTACAGAGTTTTTAGCAGACTACTTTTTCCGGTGCCGGTTTTCCCCACCAGATAAACGAATTCTCCCCGTCCGATCGTAAAATTCACATCGCGTAAGATCAGTGCTTCTCCCTGATAAATATTGGCATTTTGTATGGATATAATGGGCTCAGACATGGTATTGAAATATTGTATAGGTTAAAGTTAATCCCGGGGATTTGAAAACGATGTTAATATTCAAATTGGATGGCCTTTTCGGGAAGTTGCAAGGTGAGTTCCTTCTTTTCGGAGGGGAGTACTTTTCCCACTACCCGGGCTTCCACCCCGAATTGTGCAGCCAGATCTATGATTCTTACGGCAGCTGCCGCTTCGGTAAAAATCTCCATACGATGTCCCATATTGAAAACCTGGTACATTTCACGATCATCAGCACCGGAGTTCTGCTGTATCAAGGAGAAGATAGGAGGAGGCTGGAATAAATTGTCTTTCACCACCTTCATAGGTCCGGGTAAATATTTCATGCACTTGGTTTGCCCGCCCCCGCTGCAATGAATCATGCCTTTCACATCATCGGCGTATTCACGCAGCAGTTGACAGATAACCGGTGCATAGGTTCTGGTGGGAGACAGCAAAAGTTGACCGATGGTATGTTGCACACCATCAACCGGGTAACTATCAGTTAAGCGATGGTGACCCACATAAACTACCTCCTCACTTAAACCGGGCTCAAAACTTTCAGGGTAATGGGTTGCATAATGCTTACTCAAGACATCATGTCTTGCACTGGTAAGTCCATTACTTCCGAGTCCGCTATTATATGCCGGCTCATAGGCACAGGTTCCGGAACTGGCCAATCCTACAATAACCTGACCAGGTGCAATTTTTTGATTGGAAATAATCCTGGATTGGGGCCATCTAGCCATCATGGTTCCATTAACGGCGATGGTTCTCACCACATCCCCCACATCGGCAGTTTCTCCGCCTAAATAGTGAATGTTGACTCCGTATTCTGCCAGCAGTTCGAAATATTCACGGGTTCCTTCAATGATGGCTTCCAGTACATCACCCCCAATCAATAATTTATTGCGGTCGATCGTGGAAGAAAAAAGCAGGTTATCGGTCACCCCCACACAAAGCAAGTCGTCAAGATTCATGGCAACTGCATCTCGTGCAATGCCTTTCCAGACTGATACATCACCTGTCTCTTTCCAATAGAGGTAAGCAAGGATGCTTTTGGTACCCGCCCCATCGGCATGCATGATATTGACAAATCCGGGATCACCTCCCGCAAAATCGGGATACATCTTGCAGAAAGCATGGGGATAAAGCCCCTGGTCCAGCTGACGAATGGCCTGGTGAACTTCTTCTTTTTGGGCAGATACTCCTCTGCGGGCGTATATTGACATTGGTGCTTAAGGTGAGGGACAAAGGTAATCAATCCCCGCCAACTGAACTTGTTGTAGGAATGGATTTACAGATTCCGTGAGAGCAGATATATATTGGGGAAAGCTGCTTAATTTTGGCGCCAATGAAAATACATGAAATCGGTACCGGTGAATTACCCGACTTTAGAAATGCGGTGATTACCATCGGTAGTTTTGACGGGGTACATACCGGTCACCAAAAAATTCTCAACCAAATGAAGGAGGTGGCGGATGCTATCGGTGGAGAGACCGTGATCATTACTTTTTTTCCTCATCCGAGAAATGTGATCTCCTCCATCCCCGGAGAAGTAAAAATCCTGACTACTATCCGGGAAAAAAAACTGTTGTTGACGGAAGCCGGCATCGATCATCTGGTGGTCATCCCATTCAACCACAATTTTGCGCAAAGCAGCGCGGAAGATTTTGTCCAGCAATTTCTGGTGGCTCAATTTCATCCGCACACCGTCATTATCGGCTATGACCACCGATTTGGCAAAAACAGAACCGGCGATTATCATTTACTGGAGAGTATGGGAACCAAATTTGGTTTTGAGGTGAAAGAAATCGATGAACAAATGTTGCAGGAATCAGCCATTAGTTCTACACGTATCCGCCAGGCCTTATTGCAACACAGCATAAAAGATGCCAACGAATTGTTGGGATATCCCTATTTTTTTGAAGGAACGGTGATTGAAGGGAATCGTATGGGAAGAACGCTCGGATATCCGACCGCTAATCTTCAGATAGCGGAGGAAGATAAGTTGATACCGGGTAATGGTGTGTATATAGTAAATGTGCAATTACAAGATCCCGGTGAACCCGGGAAAATTCTGCAAAGAGGTGGAATGATGAACATTGGCATCCGACCTACCATTGATGGGAAAAACAGGGTGATTGAAGTACATCTATTTGATTGGAATGCCTCCATTTATGGACAAACCATTCGGGTGGAGTTGCTGGATTTTATTCGGGAAGAAAAGAAATTCGCAACACCTGATGAGCTGCGCAACCAGATCAGAAATGATGAGCAGTCTGCCAAAGCCTACCTTGGATTGAAACATTGATAGCTAAACCATAATCTTTACAGCCAGTTCCTTCATCAGATCTGCATCTGTACTTCCGGCATCGCCGATACCCACCATGCGCAGGTTGTAATGGTGCAACAATAACAGAGCCCTTTCAATTTGCTCGTAAGAATACAACTGCGAGGTTTCCTGATAGTCCTTGATAAAAAACGGATTAACCCCTAAACGTGATGCCAGGGTTTGCGCATCGGCACCCCTCATGGAATACATCATGTACACTTTACTAAAAAAATTAAAGAGGGCAGGAAGGATCATTTGTAAAGGAGCGGCTTTGGGATTGGAATCAAAGTATTGAATGATCTGCATGGTCTTCGACAGATTCTTTTTTCCGAAGGCAGCTTGCAATTCAAACACATTGAATTCCTTGCTTACTCCAATGAATTCCTCAATATCATCAGCAGTAATTTTTTTTCTCCCAACCAGGATGACAGCCAACTTCACGGTTTAATTGTAACGCAGGAAAAGGTCAATGCCTATATGATTGATCAGCATTTACACCGCTTAGGGTACTATGTTTAATAACTGTGACTCCACCATCTGAATTATCCATTGCGGCAACTGGTTGTCATACATCTTTTTCGTAGAAAGCAATTCGCCCGCTTTGGCAATGATTTTTGGCAACTGTTTTCTCCCGTCCAGTTTTTTATCCTTATAGGCTACGACCAATACTGTGGAAGGTTGTGGTTTCTCGATATATGGCTGCAGTGCTTCCACATCGCGCATCATCTGTGCTTCGCGCAATACGACTACCTGTCTTTCCGCGAACATAGGGTAACGCCTACAGGCATTGATGATGTCTGAGACTTCGGCATCTTTTCCGTAAAATATGGTCAGATTAAATTCAGCTTCTGCCGGTGTCAATATTTTATTCTCGGCATAATCGAGTAAAACATCTATGAAATAAGGTTCATCTCAATCCAGCCTATAAATGGAGCGAAATTCCTTCTTGTTCCATTGCTTGAGACTCT
>DAIMYK010000163.1:0-4551 GCA_036734525.1 Sediminibacterium sp.
CGATTGTAATGAGCGATTATGCCCGGGCCATCTTGAAGGCAGAATTAGGTCCGGATGTTCAACATCATTACCCTTTCCGTTACTTCGTAAAAACAGATTTTTCAGCCCCTTTCGCCTCCGGATCAGCCCGCTATGACGCATTGATCGTTATTCCATGCAGTATGGGAACATTGGGAAGGATTGCATCAGGAACCAGTGATGATCTGGTTACCAGGGCTGCTGATGTGATGCTGAAAGAAAGAAGAAAATTGATCCTGGTTGTACGTGAAACCCCCTATCACCTCATTCATATCAAAAATATGGAGACTGTGACTCTTGCAGGTGGTATAATTTGTCCTGCAACCCCCTCTTTCTACAGCCGACCGGCGACAATTGAAGAAGCAGTCAAGACAGTTGTTGACAGAGTTCTGGATCTGGCAGGACTTGATATTACAACGTATCGTTGGGGACAATAACTGAAGAACACATCAGGATTCCTTCACCTGCGGGGGATCTTCCTCCTTCTTTCTTTCGCCGAATGAAAAGGTAATTTTTGTTTCCTCTGCGTCTACATCTGCAATCAGCACATCACCTTCTCTGATATTCATGCTAAGGATTTCTTCAGCCAGTGGATCTTCCAGGTATTTCTGAATAGCTCGATGCAAAGGTCGGGCTCCGAACTGGGCATCATATCCTTTGTTGGCGATGAAATTTTTAGCTGCCTCTGATAATTCCAGTCTGAAACCGATGGAATGGAGTCGCTTATCTACACCTTTCATCAGAATATCAATGATTCTGAAAATATGATCTCTGGTGAGTGAGTTGAAAACTACCACATCATCAATTCTATTCAGGAATTCAGGAGAAAAAGTTCTTTTTAATGCTTTCTCAATAACGGCTTTGTTGTTCTCTTCGGCATTTTGTATACGGGTAGCCGTTGCAAATCCTACACCATCACCGAATTCTTTCAACTGACGAACACCAATGTTAGAAGTCATGATGATGAGTGTATTCTTAAAATCAATTTTTCTACCTAGTCCGTCTGTTAATTGTCCATCATCCAAAACCTGAAGGAGAATGTTATAGATATCAGGATGTGCCTTCTCGATTTCATCCAGTAATATGACACAATATGGCTTTCTTCTAACTTTTTCAGTCAGTTGTCCGCCTTCCTCATATCCAACATATCCGGGAGGAGCTCCGATCAATCGGCTCACAGTGAATTTTTCCATGTATTCACTCATATCGATGCGTATCAGCGCATCATCTGAATCGAATAGAAGTCTTGCAAGTGACCGAGCCAATTCAGTTTTTCCAACACCTGTTGGTCCCAGGAAGATGAAAGTACCAATAGGTTTTTTCGGATCTTTCAGACCTACCCTATTGCGTTGTATGGCTTTGACTACTTTTTGAATTGCCTCATCCTGACCGATGACCAGTTGCTGCATATCTTCACCCATCCGGCGAAGTTTTTCGGTCTCTGCCTGAACCATTCTCTTTACCGGTATACCGGTCATCATGCTAACAACTTCGGCAATATTTTCTTCTGTGATGGGATAACGACTATTCTTACTTTCTTCTTCCCATTTAGTCTTAGCACGCTCGAGTTCTTCACCAAGCTTTTTCTCGGTATCACGAAGAGCAGCAGCTTCTTCAAATCGCTGGCTTTTCACCACTTTATTTTTTTCCAACTTGATATCCTCGATCTGCTTTTCCAACTCAACTATATCTTTTGGAACATGGATGTTCTTCAAATGGACCCTTGCACCAACTTCATCCAGTACATCGATGGCCTTGTCGGGCAAAAGTCTGTCAGTCATGTACCGATCACTAAGTTTAACACAGGCGACAATAGCATCATCTGAGTAGATCACGTTGTGAAACTCCTCATAGCGTCCTTTGATGTTGTTTAGGATCTGGATGGTTTCATCCACAGATGGGGGCTCAATCAATACTTTTTGGAAACGACGATCCAGCGCACCATCTTTTTCGATGTACATGCGGTACTCATCCAGAGTTGATGCACCTATACATTGCAATTCACCGCGGGCAAGTGAAGGTTTAAAAATATTGGATGCATCCAGCGAACCACTGGCTCCACCGGCACCTACGATTGTATGAATTTCGTCAATGAAAAGGATGACATCCCTGTTCTTTTCCAATTCATTCATGATGGCCTTCATGCGCTCCTCAAATTGGCCACGGTATTTTGTACCGGCCACCAGGGCTGCCAGATCCAGTGATATAACACGTTTATCGAATAGAACACGGCTAACCTTGCGTTGAACGATGCGGAGAGCAAGACCTTCCACTATAGCTGTCTTACCCACACCGGGTTCACCAATCAGAATGGGATTGTTCTTTTTACGACGACTAAGAATTTGACTCACCCGCTCGATTTCCTGTTCACGACCAATGATTGGGTCTAATGAACCGCTTTCAGCTAATTTGGTAATGTCGCGACCAAAATTGTCTAGTACAGGGGCTTTGCTTTTAACATTGGATGCAGTTTACCCTTTTGCTGCTTGTCCCCCACCGCCTCTTCTTTCCTCATCAAATTCATCATCATTCTCATCACCAAATTCATTTCGTGGGGAAGGATTGGAAGTTCCGACCATACCGAGATCGGTGCGGAATAAATCATAGTCAACATCAAATTGATTGAGAATTTGTGTTGCTACATTTTCTTTGTTTTTAAGAATACTCAATAAGAGGTGCTCGGTTTCAACTGTCTGGCTCTTTTGAGATTTGGCTTCAAGAACGGTCACCCGAATTACTTTTTCAGCCTGTTTTGTCAGTGGCAGATTATTGATGTTTCCGAAATTTTTACCGGATTTATCTTTTACCGCGAGTTCGACTTCCTTGCGCAATTCAGATATGTTGACATTCATGTGTTTCAATACCTTGATGGCAGTATTCTCCCCCTCCCGGATCAGTCCCAGCAATAAATGTTCGGTTCCAATGAAATCATTCCCCAACCTCAACGCTTCCTCCCTGCTATAGGCGATGATTTCTTTTACCTGTGAAGAAAAATTATTATCCATGTGAAATTTAGGAATTATACAAAGAAAACGAATATTTTTGAGTGAAGTTGAATGACACTTATGCTCTATATGTTAATCTAAAATCACAACCTAATGCAGGTCAAAATTGATACCAAAGAAAAATTCAGGGTTGTTACCCCCCTCGAACCGGAAATGACTGACAATTTAGCAGCAGATTGGTATGTGTACTGTACAGGGTGTCTGAATCAGTCCAATCCCCATATTGTGCTGAATATGAGTGAAGTGAGACATATTAGTCCGCAAGGCGCTGCTCAGCTGATGAACTTACAACAACAATTCTATGAAGCAGGGGCTTCTTTTGTTATTTGTTGCTTGCAGGAGCCGGTGGAATCACTGTTGGAGCAAGCGGAAGTATTGGACCAACTGAATGTTACTCCTACTGAATCCGAAGCCTGGGATATTGTTCAAATGGAGGAAATTGAGCGGGAATTATTGGATGATGATCATCCGGAAACACACGTATAAACTACCGGAAGGTTTCTTTGAAAACAGACCATTATACTACACTTGGCATTAGCATCTATGCGAGTCAGGAGGAGATACGTCGGGCTTTTCGGCGGCTGGCACATCTGTATCACCCGGATAAATCGGGTGGTGAAAGTACTGAAAACAGACATTTCAATGATATCCTGGCTGCCTACCAGGTACTGTCCGATCCCGCCAGCAGAAAGAAATACAACCGGCTGATTTTTGGCGATTTATTCAAAAATGAAAGACCCGATGCGGAGGAATTGCTGACAAAAAGCAAAAATTTTCACGATCAGGTAGTACAAACAGATCCCTTTCGCTATGATGAAGAAGCCCTCTCCTTTCATTTCCACCAGTTGCTTCAATTTGCCGAAGAGCTCAGGAAGTCCGGTGAACTGAGTTCACACCAATGCTGCCAGATTGCTGAATGGTTGATTTCGGGTTTGGAGCGACTTCCTGCCAAAAAAGTAAGAACTGCCGGAGATAATTTGGTAGCACTGGCCAATGGAAATTCTGAGTTGCAGGATAAAATCAGGCAAATGGTTCGCTGGCTTCCGTTGTGGAGAAGCAGACAGGTGCCGATTGCCATAGCCCTGCTGATTACCCTTCTATTGGTCGTCACCCTGTTTTTTTGGCTGCCCGCAGGGAGATAGCGGAACATTTTACCTATTTTATGCGAAGAAATTAAGCTTCCTTCGTGTAGATTTGTAACCCTTTACTTTTCTATGATATCTCCGCAAACAATTCAACAAATTACCAGCCGTACCGATATCATCGATGTGGTGGGTGAATTTGTGAAGTTGAAGAAACGAGGTACCAATTACATGGGATTGTGTCCTTTTCACAATGAAAAAACTCCTTCCTTCACCGTGTCTCCCGGAATGGAAATCTATAAATGTTTTGGTTGTGGAAAAAGTGGGAATGCGATTGGGTTCTTGATGGAGCATGAAAAAATGGGTTATCCGGAGGCCATCCGTTGGTTGGCAAACCGCTACAACATTGCAATCGAAGAACATGCAGTAAGTCCGGAACAACAACA
>DAIMYK010000164.1:0-4550 GCA_036734525.1 Sediminibacterium sp.
CACCTTTTGTTTTTGATTTGGTGATGCAGGGTCGCAACGATGACCGAATTTTTTAAGCGTATGAAAGCATTGAACAAAAGCGGTCATTATTGTTGAACAGTTCAGAAAATTTGGAAGTGGTAGATTGGGGTGCCGGAGGAACAGAAAAGAAAGTGACGACTCGTTCTGTTCAACAGGTAGCTGCCAGTTCACTCAAGCCTCCTAAATATGCCCGGCTACTGTTTCGGTTGGTACAACATTATCAATGCAAGAAGGTCCTGGAATTGGGCACTTGTCTCGGCATCACTACTTCATATCTCGCAGCAGCCTCTTCTGAGGTTGAGGTAACTACATTGGAAGGAGCACCTGCTTACGCCCGCAAGGCACGAGAGGTATGGGAAAGTTTGGGCTGGAAAAACATTCGGGTAGTGGAGGGAAATTTCGATGCTACTTTGTCGGGTGTGCTAGCAACCGCTGCTCCCTGGGATATGGTATTCATTGATGGCAATCACCGGCTGGAACCTACCCTTCGTTATTTTGAGCAAATTTTGCCGCATACACATGCGGGAACATTATTTGTATTCGATGATATTCATTGGAGCAGGGAAATGGAACAGGCATGGCAACAGATTCAGCAACATCCTTCTGTTACTTTAACCATCGATCTGTTCTTTGTCGGACTGGTTTTCATCCGGCCGGAGCAAATAGCGAAAGAACATTTTATTATTCCATTCTGATCAGGAGGCATTCAGCGCCTGGAGGATATCTTCTAGTACATCATCAGGATGTTCGAGTCCTACACTGATGCGGATAAGTCCTGGCGTGATGTTCACGGCATTTCTTTCTGCTTCAGAAAGTTTGGCATGCGTAGTGCTGGCGGGATGTGATGCGATGGATCGGGTATCCCCCAGGTTAGCGGTAAGCGATAACAACTTCAAACCGTTCAGGAATTTTTTTCCGGCTTCCAGTCCGCCTTTTAATTCGAAACATACAATACCGCCACCATTTTTCATTTGCTGTTGTGCAATGGCGTATTGAGGATGGGAGGGGAGGAAAGGATAACGAAGTTGTGCCAGGGCGGGATGTCCTTGCAGTTTTTGTGCAATGTATAAGGCGTTGGCAGCATGTTTTTCCATGCGAACGAAAAGGGTTTCGAGACTCTTACTCAATACCCAGGCATTGAAAGGGGAAAGGGCGGGACCGGTGCTGCGGCAGAACAAGTAGATCTCATGTATCAGTTCCTTTTTTCCAACTACTACTCCACCCAATACTCTGCCTTGTCCATCGATCCATTTGGTGGCGGAGTGTACTACGAGATCGGCACCCAGAGCAATCGGTTGTTGACAGGCTGGGGTAGCAAAACAGTTGTCAACGTTCAGTATGATGTTGTTTTCTTTTGATAAGCGGGAGAGCATGCTGATATCGAGAACTTCCAGTCCGGGATTGGTGGGAGATTCTACATAGATCATTTTGGTTGTCGGACGAATAGCTGCTTTCCATTCCGCTTCGGTGGCGGTGGCGGATACATAGGTGTAATCAATGCCGAAGCGAGACAGATACTTGGCAATGACGGTATGGGTACTTCCGAAAACAGCATTACACGCCAGCAGGTGATCGCCCTGGCGTAGCAGTGCCATGAAAGAACTGAATACTGCGCTCATGCCGGAGGCAGTGGCATAGCCGGCTTCCGCTCCTTCCAGGGCACAGATCTTGTCCACGAACTCCTGTACATTGGGATTGCTGAAACGACTGTAGATGTTGTCATCTGTTTCATCCGCGAAAGCGGCGCGCATATCTTCTGCCTGATCGAAGCAAAAGCTGCTGGTTAAGAAGAGGGGTACTGCATGCTCCATTTCGGCGGTGCGCTCAACTTGTATTCGAATGGCATTGGTTTCGGGACGAAGTGACATAGAAGAAAAATAGGTGTTGGATATGAAGATAGAGCGGAACCCGCTTTTGTCAAAAGATTTTATCAAAGGTATCTAACCATGTGTTTACTTTGTGGAATTATTCATGGCCAGTTTGCAAACATATCAGTATAGCCATCCTTTTCAATTGGAAAATGGAGCAGTTCTGCCTGAAATACAGATTGCCTATCATACTTGGGGTACTTTACATGCAGGTAGTCGCGTGGTATGGATTTGTCATGCACTTACAGCCAATTCGGATGCAGAGGCCTGGTGGAAGGGTTTGGTGGGAGAAGGTTTTTGTATTGATCCGGCAAACGACTTTATTGTCTGCGCTAATATTTTGGGTTCCTGTTATGGTACAACAGGTCCATTGAGCATTGATCCGACAACAAGCAAACCTTACTACAGCAGTTTTCCTCAGGTGACGATACGTGACATGGTTGCTGCACATATTGTATTGCGCAAGCACCTGGGCATTGAAAAAATTGATTTGCTCATGGGAGGAAGTATGGGAGGCTATCAGGTGCTGGAGTGGGCATTGATGGAAAAAGAAATGATTCAGCGATTGTTTTTGATCGCAACTTCACCCTCTGAGAGTGCCTGGGGTGTGGCAGTACATACGGCACAGCGATTGGCGATCGAGGCAGATTCCAGTTGGCGGGATGCAAGTCCTGAAGCTGGTGCCCGTGGTTTGAAAGCGGCACGTGCAATCGGCATGTTGACTTACAGAAATTATCAAACCTTTCAGGAGAAACAGACCGATCCCGATCCGGAGAAGATCGATGATTTTCGTGCCTCCTCTTATTTGAATTATCAGGGCGACAAATTGGTGAAGCGTTTTAATGCGTATAGTTATTGGTTATTGACCAAGGCAATGGACAGTCATCACCTGGCGAGGAAAAGAGGGGGAGATCTGATACAAACACTTGCAACGATTACACAACCCACTTTGATCATTGCCATCCTGGGTGATATTCTTTGTCCGCCCGATGAACAACGATTCATGGCGGCACACATGTCGGATGCGCAGTTGATAGAGATCGAATCTGCCTATGGACATGATGGGTTCATCATTGAGACCGCACAAATTACCGCCCACCTCAGAGATTGGTACTGATGTTCTGTGGGATAGCAGACAGTAATTATTGTGGATGATATAATTTCACTGCTTGCCGGTAAACAGTTTTTTTATCGAGGGTCATTCGTTTGGTCTGCTGGCGGGTGTAGCGTTCCATTTGATCGGTGTAATGCGGAGAGTTTTTTCTGGCGGAGGCACCGTAGGCATTCATTGATTCGATGATGGGGCCGTCGGGGGTGAATTCAACCAATTCAACATAGGCATCGCCTTCAATTCCTTTGAACAAGCCATTCTTATAAGGCACTGTTCCAATGGTTGCCAGTACATCGGGTAATCCGCCCACCGGTAATTCTTTATCACCTCTGGCTAATTTTTGAATATCTCCCAGAGTGATATCGGTACGACCATAGTTCAACAACATATCGTTTTTTACTTCTTGTAATAATTATTTTTTAATTGATTTTAGAATATGCTTTTTACTTCTTTTATTTATTCAGCCGCTTTTTGCAGGGTCATGCGGGGAGTAGCATGAAAGCGGTTGCGTTGTTGGTTGGCTTTTTTATAGATCATTAAAAAGATGCCGGCACCCTTGCTTTCAGCCAATGCTGTTTTGTTCCATTCTTTCAAAGGTGAGATAAGATCCGCAAGCTGCGGAAGTTGAGCAGCATCGAGCAGGAAGAGAGAATCGATATTGGTAGGAAAAGCAAATTGGGAGGGATAGGAACGATCGAATTTGATGCGCTTCATTTGATCGAATGAAAGTGTCGGATGCTGCTGAATCAACTCAGCGAAACGTTTGCTGCGGTTGTTTTCCAGGGTTTCATATCCCATTTCAGGAAAACGAATCGCAGGGTTATCATGACCATCGGTGCTGTTGAATGGACTGTGGTTGGTGTTGTAAACGTATCCCCCTTTGGGTTGAAGTACTTGTGGTAGTTCCTGAAGTGGGTGAATTTCTTTCCAGAGGGTAGCCATCGTATTTCCCGGAACGGTGGAACGCCAATTGTATCCCGGTTTTCTAATGGGTATTTTTCCGTTGCTGATGTAAAAGATGGTATCGTATTTATCGGCATAGACCAGGTTGTAACCGGGTATGGCCATCATTTCCAGTACTTGTCTGAACTCAGTGTAATTGCGTGCTTTGTTCATGCGGTACCATTGCTCAAGACCACGAACATCTGTTTGTGCGGGCATGCGCACAGAGAAAGTGCCTTTGTCTGTGATGAGGGTCGGGCCATAGATGCTGTTATAAGCTTTTCTTTTTACAGGCACTATAATTCCAGCCAGTTTGACTTTCAGGGAAACTGTTTTTTCTTCCAGTGTGAGCCACTGGTCATCGACTTTGTATTGGAGTGACCGTTGTGGATCGGTTTCCAATTGGTACACATCTACTTTATCTGGGTTATTCACGGTGTGTGCCCAACCCAGGAATTCGTTGGCACCATGTAGAATGCAGGGGGCACCCGGAAAATTCGCACCCAGTATGTTCCATCCTTCTTCGCTGCAGAGATGTGCTTCATAAAATGCTACCGGTCCCTCCAGTGGTTGGTGTGCATTGATGGTGAGAAAGTTATGACCGTTGT
>DAIMYK010000165.1:0-4534 GCA_036734525.1 Sediminibacterium sp.
ATCAACATAGAAAAAACCAATAATAATTACCAGTAAGATAACAGCGATCTTGAATATCACCATAGCATTGGATCCTTATTTACTTTCCTGAATACCGAGGTAAGCAAGCATGGTAATCAGTGCAACGATGATAAAGGCAGGCAAATTCAGGATACATTTCCATTCACCAAAAGCCGGCGCATTGTTGATGGCATCGTATCCCATGCGTGCTTTTTTACTCAATGCTTCCAGAGGGGTGCCCGCAGCCAAAGCTTTTGTTGCTTCTTCAAAACCTTCTCTTGCGGCAGTAGCGTTGGTAGCCAGCCAGGAAGGCAGGTATATATGAAATCCTTCCAGTAAGTTGTTAAAATAACCGCTCCAACTGATAGCAACAACAATGTTACCAATAGCATATTCCAGGATGAGTGCCCAACCGATGATCCAGGCAATCATTTCCCCGAAGGATACATAGGCATAGGTGTATGCACTTCCGGCTACAGGCACACGGCTGGCAAATTCAGCATAGCAGAGGGCACTGAATCCACAGGTAACAGCAGTGATGAAAAAAAGAAAAACGATTCCGGGACCCCCACTATGTGCTGCCGAGCCTATGGTGGAGAAGATGCCGGCACCAATAACTGCAGCAATACCCATGAAAGTCAGGTCTCTAACCCCCAATTCTTTTTTCAGGGAAGGACCGTGGGAATCGGAGAAGCCGGCAGCAGCATCGGCCTGCATTTTTTCTATTGATTTCTTGCGGAACAAAGAAGATAGCATAGTTAAATTCTTTTCAATCCTTTAAACGAAAGGTGATGTGGAAAGTTAGTCAATTATTTGCAACGGATATCAGTGTTCTCTTTGCAGCAGATACTGGGCCAATTCCATTAATGGTTGCTTGCGACTGGATAATACTGCGATGGATTCGAGGTGATGAAGGGCAAGTTGGCGATATTTCTCCTTGAGTTCGTTAGCCCAGGCTTCAACACCACAGGTACGGAAAATATCGAGCACGCGGGCTACTTTGTCAGGAGGGTTTTGTTTCATCAATTGTATTAATTCCTTCCGCTGCTCGCTGTTGGCGACCTCCAACGCATGTAGCAACAGAAAAGTTTTTTTATTTTGACGTATATCACCTCCCACTTCCTTACCGAATTTTTCAGGATCCCCGAATGCATCGAGATAATCGTCCTGGATCTGAAAAGCAATTCCCAGATTTTTTCCAAAGGCATAGAGATGATCTCAATTCCCCTCACTGGCACCCCCCAACATGGCACCCATTTGAAGGCTTGCTGCCAACAATACAGAGGTCTTGAGGGTAATCATACGGATGTACGCATCCAATTGCACCTGCTCTGCCTTTTCAAAATCTATGTCCAGTTGCTGCCCTTCGCAGACTTCTCTTGCGGTCTTGTTAAAAAGCGTCAAAAGGGCGGGCAGTTGACGGTGGTTTACCCGGCTTAGATAATCATAGGCCTGAATCAGCATCACGTCTCCAGCCAGCAGTGCAGTGTTGACACCATATTTTTTGTGCTCTGTTTCTTTGCCTCTGCGCAGTGCGGCTTCATCCATCATGTCATCATGGATGAGGGTAAAATTGTGAAAGAGTTCAATGGCAGTAGCTGCCTGCCAGGCATCATTGGTCAATTCACTAAAAAGCTCCTGGCCCATCAGGCAAAGAACGGGACGGATGCGTTTTCCTCCCCATGAAAGGAAGTATTCTCCCGGCTCATAAAGTGTAGCCGGCGATTCAGGAAAATGGCGTACGGAAAAGAAATCGCCGAATTGACTGACCAGTTGTTGAAAGTTGTGCATGGTACTTCAAATATACAAAGCAATTCGGGAGGGAGAAATTAACGATTCATTTCAGGTGGTATTTGCTTATTTTGCTGAAGAGAAACAAAACCCTAAACAGTATGAAAAAGGTTGGGATAGTTGTATTGTCCTGTTTTCTTACAGGAGCGCTGTGGGCGCAGTCGTCAACAGGTAGTGTGGCAAGAGAACATGAATACGAACGTTCACTGGGCTTAAAGATGTTCCCGGGAGCCATATCTTACAAATGGAAATGGGACGCAGGATCCAAAGCAGAAGCTTTGTTGTACATGAGTTCTGATGGGTTTCGTTTGACGGGTTTGTATGAAAAATATTTTCCTCTGACACCGGAAGTGCCCGGCCTCAACTGGTTTATTGGAGGGGGTGCCCATTGGGGTATCTGGAGTGATAACTGGAAAAACAGATATCCCACTCGCGAATCGGGCATTGCGATTGGTGTGGATGGAATTATTGGATTAGATTATAAGTTGAAAACTGCTCCTTTGAACATCAGTCTGGACTGGCAGCCGTCCTTCAATATTATAGGTTATCAGTATTTTGAAGGGGGCTGGGGCGGAATTGGTATCCGGTACGTTTTGCGTTGATTGTATCACGCATTTTCATTCAGGGAAAAAAGACTTTGTACAAATGCCTGTTTATCGAAGGGCAGCAGGTCATCGATTTTTTCTCCCACACCGATGTATTTAACCGGTATTTTAAATTGGTGAGAAATAGCTAATACTACTCCACCCCTGGCGGTGCCATCGAGTTTTGTAATGGCCAATGCGGTAACCTGTGTAGCGGCGGTAAAATGTCTTGCCTGCTCGAGTGCGTTTTGTCCGGTTGACCCATCGAGTACCAGTAATACATCGTGAGGTGCACCCGGAATTACTTTACCAATGGATCTTTTGATCTTGGTCAGTTCATCCATCAGGTGCTGCTTGTTGTGCAGGCGACCGGCTGTATCGATGATGACCATATCTGATTTTTTGGCGAGTGCGCTGGCTACGGTATCATAGGCGACTGCACTGGGGTCTGCGCCGGTAGGTTGTTTCACGATAGGAACGCCTACCCTTTCGCTCCAGATAGTGAGTTGATCAACTGCAGCAGCACGGAAAGTGTCTGAGGCACCTAACATAATTTGGTAACCGGCATTTTTATATTGGTGGGCAAGTTTGCCAATGGTTGTAGTTTTACCTACACCGTTCACCCCTACTACCAGTAAAACATAGGGCTTTTTGTCTTCCGGTAAAGAATAACCGGACTGAGCATCAGCGGGTGCATCGACCAGCATGGAACTGATGGATTCCTGGAGAATCTGGTTGAGTTCGGTTGTATCAGTGTATTTATCCCTGCGTACCCGTTTCTCTACTTCCTCCATGATGGCAAGGGTGGTATCAACACCCACGTCGGCGGTGATCAGTGCTTCTTCTAATCTATTGAGTACTTCCTCGTCAACTTTTCCTTTGCCCAACAGTACTTTACCAATGCGTGCCAGGAAGCCTTCGCGTGTAGCTTGCATGCCCTGGTTAAGGGTTTCTTTTTCTTTTTTACCGAAGAGTTTGCTGAAGAAGCTCATATGGAATTGAATCGTGTTCTAAAACATCAAAAGCCTTCCTTAGTTAAGGAAAGCTTTTGCAAAAAGATGATGATTCCGGCGATTATTTTTCGGCCAGGAAATCTTTGATTTTGTCTTTGTGAACGATGGCTTCCTTAAAGGTGTATGCACCTGTTTTCGGACTTCTCACCGATTTGATCACTTTGGTCCAGTTTTTTGCTTCGGCTGCTGCCTTCTGGTCTTTGGTCTTGATAGCCGTTTTAGCTGCTTTTGCCATGATTATTTGATTTCCTTATGAACGGTAACTTTTTTCAATGTTGGGTTGTACTTCTTCAATTCGATGCGCTCGGGTGTATTCTTTTTGTTCTTGGTAGTGATGTAGCGGCTGGTACCGGGGAGGCCGGTAGTTTTGTGCTCGGTACACTCGAGAATCACCTGAACCCTGTTTCCTTTCTTTGCCATGCTGATGTAGATTGAGGGGTTAATTAGATTTTGATGCCTTCAGCCCGCATGCCTTTGATGACAGTTGCGAGACCATTTTTGTTAATGGTTCTCAGGGCATCGGCTGATAATTTGAGGGTTACCCAGCGATCTTCTTCAGCGAAATAGAGGCGCTTTTTCTGCAAATTTGGCAGGAAGCGGCGCTTGGTTTTGATGTTGGAATGGGAAACCGAATTACCTCCGATGGGCTTTTTTCCGGTTACCTGACATACTCTGGCCATGACACTTGATTTTTATTCCGAATTTTTCGGAGGGCAAAGGTAAGGAAATTTCATTAAATAAAGTCCAAAAAGAATGGTTTTTCACTAAAACGTTCCCGATGGAGGGGGTTATTGACATTCAGGGGGGTATCGGGGATAAATAGGACAAATCCGATGGCCCTATACAAGTTTGTACACAGGAAACTGCTTCCCCTACGCATAATACTCCATCCTGATCTCCTGCACCCGCTTGTCTTCCATGTATTCATCGAAGGTGGTAAGGCGGTCGATGATGCCCCTGGGGGTTAACTCGATGATCCGGTTCGCCACCGTTTGAATGAAGGTATGGTCATGGGAAGTGATTAAAACAATCCCCGGGAAAGTCTGACATCCCTCGTTGAAACTCTGGATGCTTTCCAGATCAAGGTGATTGGTCGGCTGGTCGAGTATCACCAAAATCGGATTTTGAAACATCATGCGGCTGATC
>DAIMYK010000166.1:0-4531 GCA_036734525.1 Sediminibacterium sp.
AGGTTCACAGAAGAAGAAATTCAGTTGGACAATGAACGAGGACATGCCGGCTGGTCATGGAAACGATTCAGCAGGTTTTTTGAAAGTCCCCATTTCTTTCATTTGTATTTTAATGCAAGGTCTTTTTTCCTGATTCCTAAGGAGGAATTGCCGGATTCGGAGTTACACGAATTGAGGGCGCTATTCAGAAAAAAAATTGGGAACTGAAATCAGAGTTCCTTTTCCATAACATAATGGGGAATAGTTACCTCCGTAAATTCTTCACTGCAGATCCGGTAACCACTTTTCTCATAAAATCCTACCGCCGATTTTCTGGCGTGCATGGTTAGTCGGGAATATTTTCTGTCACGTGCGATGTTTTCTGCGAAGTTCATGAGTACCCTGCCGATTCCCTTTCTTTGCAAGGCCGCGCCAACAGCCATTTGCCTCAGACGTACGGTTGAGGGGTCTACTTGTGTGAGAATACAGCATGCTTCCAACTTATCTTCCTCAAAACAACCGAGTAATATATCAGATTTTTCTTTCTCCAGTTCTTCAGGGGTAAAGGAGAGTCCCAAAGGTTTTCTCAATAGTTGTAACCTCAGTTCAACCATTTGCCGGTAATCGGCAGTGCCGTGATCGATAATTTTGAGTGCCATGAGGTACTTGAATTACTACAATTTACGTCGTATTTGACTAAAAAAGGTTAAAAACGGGGGAAAATGGATAGATAATCCACCCATAATGCTGAAACAAATATTGACAGAAAACATTGGTTATTTAACAAAAAGTATATTTTTGCGGCTGTAACAAAACATTTTACAATGTCTGACATCGCTACTAGAGTAAAGAAAATCATTGTTGACAAACTCGGAGTTGACGAGGCTGAAGTTACCAATGAAGCTTCTTTTACCAATGATCTGGGTGCTGATTCGCTCGATACTGTTGAGCTGATTATGGAGTTTGAGAAGGAATTCAACATCTCCATTCCGGATGAGCAGGCTGAAACCATCACCACTGTTGGTCAGGCTGTTGCTTACCTGGAAGAGCACGCTAAATAAGACCAGTTCTTACAGGAATAATTACAATCCGTCATTATGTGACGCTATCTGTTACATAATGGCGGATTATCAGTTAAACTGGCTACCATGCAATTGAAGAGAGTAGTTGTTACCGGAATAGGTGTTATTACCCCCATCGGGAACAACTTGGATGAATACTGGCAGGGACTCATCAATGGAGTTTCCGGCTGTGGCCCCATTACACAATTTGATGCTTCTAAGTTCAAAACCCGCATTGCCTGCGAAATCAAAGGTTTTGACCCCCTCCAATACATGGAGAAAAAAGAAGCCAGAAAATTAGACCGCTTTACACAAATTGCTTTAGCAGCCAGTGATATGGCTGTGAAAGATGCCGGCATCACTCCCGAACAGGTAAACATTGACCGGGTGGGTGTTATCGTGGCCAGTGGCATTGGTGGTCTGGTTACTTTTCAGGATGAGGTGATGGACTTCGCCCGTGGCGATGGTACTCCTCGTTTCAATCCTTTTTTCATTCCTAAAATGATCCTGGACATAGCTGCCGGACAGATATCTATGCGCCATGGATTCCGCGGACCTAACTATGCAGTTGTTAGTGCCTGCGCCTCCAGTACCAACGCACTGATTGTTGCAGCAGACAACATCAGGATGGGTAAATCTGATATTATTCTAAGTGGAGGAACAGAATCTGTAATTGGTGAGTCAGGAGTTGGCGGTTTCAATGCGATGAAAGCTTTGAGCGAACGCAATGATGATCCCCTTACAGCAAGCCGTCCCTATGATAAAGACCGCGATGGATTTGTGATGGGAGAGGCAGCAGGAGTGCTGGTGCTGGAAGAATACGAACATGCCGTAAGAAGAGGCGCACACATATATTGTGAAATTGCCGGAGGCGGTGCTACTGCCGATGCCTACCACCTTACCGCTCCCCATCCAGAGGGACTGGGTGCGCGCAATGTGATGATCGCTGCCTTACAAGATGCAGGAATGCGTCCGGAAGACATCGATTACATCAATACCCACGGAACTTCCACACCTTTGGGTGACGGGGCTGAACTGAACGCCATTCTGGAGGTATTCGGACAACATTCGTATGACCTCAATATTTCTTCTACCAAATCCATGACCGGCCACTGTTTGGGTGCTGCGGGAGTTATTGAAGCAAATGCCGCCATTAAAATTGTGGTACATGATATAGTCCACCCTACCATCAACCACTTCACTGACGACCCTGAATTGGATCCCCGCCTTAACTATACCTTCATGAAACCCCAACACCGGGTAGTAAGAGCGGCATTGAGCAATACTTTTGGCTTTGGTGGACACAATGCCTGCGTCATAGTAAAAAAATTTGTAGCTTAACCCCGTGTTAGAGCTGTTTTCTTTTTTTATCAGAAAGCCAGACCATGAAGTTCGGTTTGCCCGACAGTTGCGAGAAGTACTGGCGATAGATACCAATAATATTCAGTTATACCGCACAGCCCTCAGTCATCGTTCAGTCAAAGAAACGGCTGACGAAAACAATGAACGGCTGGAATACCTGGGGGATGCTATCCTCAGTGCAATCATAGCAGATTACCTTTTCAAAAGGTACCCCTACAAAGAGGAAGGTTATCTCACCGAGATGCGCAGTAAAATGGTCAATCGCCAGCAACTCAATGAGATTGCTTTGCGCATGGGACTTCGAAAGCTAACTTTTTACAACAAATTTGACAACGCCCTCAAGGGGAGTCAGATTTTTGGTAATACCCTGGAGGCGCTGGTCGGAGCACATTATCTGGATAAGGGGTACATGAAAACCCAGCAATGGGTACTACAACAGGTGGTTCTGCCGCATATGTTTGTAGAAGACCTGGAAGGAATTGACATCAACCTGAAGAATAAACTCATCGGCTGGGCCAATAAAAACGGGAAATCCCTACGTTTTGAACTGGCTGAGGAAAAAAGGGAGGGCAATCGACGCCTTTTCTCAATCGATGTACACCTGGAAGGAGAAGTTATTGCTTCAGGAAAAGGCTACAATAAGAAAGATGCCAGCCAGCAAGCGGCACAGGCCGCGATTCTTCGCATGGGAATTTAGTATTGTTCCCCCTTACTCCATTTCCCTTTCCTGACAAAGTTCTACCAATACCCCTCCTGCAGATTTAGGATGAATGAAACATACCCATTTGTTGTCAGCACCTCTGCTGGGTTCATCCCGCAACAGGCGGAACCCGGCCTCCTTCAACCTGGCCATTTCTGCCTTGATATCGGCCACCTCGAAGGCAATGTGGTGCAACCCTTCTCCCCGCTGCTTTATGTATTTGGCAATGACCCCATCCGGATCGGCACTCTCTAACAATTCAATTTTTGATTCCCCGGCACGAAAAAAGGCTGTGATTACACCCTCTGATTCTACCCTCTCCAGCTTGTAGCATTCTGAAGCAAGTAATTTTTCATACAGTGGTAGGGAATCAGTTAAATTTTTAACGGCAATTCCTATATGCTCAATCTTGTACATAAAATAAAATAATATATGTTATAAGTGTTCAATCAGTCAAAGAGTATAAAAAGATCCTCTAAGTTGATTAAAAAAACAATAAAAGCCCCTTTTCCTTTACGAAATATGGAAAATAAGGTCTCAAGGTCTCTTTCCCACCCCTTTTGACAACCTATTGCAGTACTTTTGTGTTATACATTTGAATTAACTGTTATTTCCATGGTCCAACTACCTGTTTACCTCGATAACAATGCTACCACACCGATGGATCCCCGTGTTCTGGAAGCCATGTTACCCTATTTTTTAGAGAATTTTGGTAACGCTGCCAGCCGAAACCATCCCTTTGGCTGGAAGGCTGAAGAGGCGGTTGATTATGCACGTGAGCAGGTTGCTCAATTGATCGGAGCAGATCCCAAAGAGATCATTTTTACTTCCGGTGCTACGGAAGCAGATAACCTGGGTATCAAGGGGGTATTCGAAATGTATGCTTCCAAAGGTAACCACATCATCACCTGTGTTACTGAACATAAAGCTGTTCTCGATACTTGCAAGCACATTGAGCGCCAGGGAGGTGAAGTAACTTATCTGCCGGTTAACAATGAAGGTTTGATCGATTTGAAGGAACTGGAGGCAGCCATTCGTCCAACAACGATACTCATTGCCATCATGTATGCGAACAATGAGATCGGTGTCATACAGCCTATTCGGGCCATCAGTGAATTGGCACGCAAGCACGGTATCCTGGTTTTTACTGATGGTGTTCAGGCAGTAGGAAAGATACCTGTAAATGTTCAACAGGATGGAATCGACCTGATGGCATTCACGGCACATAAGATGTATGGACCCAAGGGAATTGGTGCGCTCTATGTTCGCCGTAAAAATCCACGTGTGAAAGTAACTGCTCAGATGGATGGTGGAGGACACGAACGCGGTATGCGCAGTGGAACATTGAATGTGCCGGGTATAGTTGGTTTCGGAAAGGCTTGTGAACTGGCAAGATTGGAAATGGACCAGGACGCAGCCCGTCTCAGTC
>DAIMYK010000167.1:0-4530 GCA_036734525.1 Sediminibacterium sp.
AATAATACCTACCTGAAAAGCAATATTGCTGTTATGGAATCGCTTACCCCCGAAACCACCAACTTCTCCATTTCTGCTGGCCCAATCCAACTCGATAGAGGTTACCAATCCATATCCGTTTTTTAGTGGATGTTGGTAACCCAGGCCGAGTGTATATGCACTACCGATGGCAAATTGATGCTCGAATTGGAGCAAGGATGAGGTTCGGTACTTCTGGGTAAATTGCGTTATGAAATTGTAATCACCCTGCAGAAAAAGCCCTTTCACTGCAGTTGGGTTGAAGGGGAAGTATTTGACTGTTACAGCCGTTCCCCAAAAATTAAAAAACATCTCCAGACCATTGTCGCCATTGGCCGCAGTGGCCCCCAACGCTTTGAACTTAAGTCCGAAATGTAAGTTATTAATACTGCTAAATTTTCTGTATGCTGCCACCGAAGACAGAATGCCCCCACTATTGGAGAAATTTCCATTTTCAAACTTTTCTTTTAGTCCGGTAGAAAATTGGGTCGAGCCATAACCCATTTTTAGTTCTCCATAAGTAAAAGCATTGTTTTCCCATTTGTTGGACTGGCCGGTTGCTATTTTGTTTTGCGCGTTAGCGACAGTTGAACTGATACATAGCCCACAAAGAAGATAAATAGATAAGAATAGTTTCATTTTGTTACGTTTTGATTTCGGAACAAAATTTGTCTATTCCCGCTGCACCGGCGTACACCTATGTTAATTAATCCGGTAAATCAACTTTTACTTTTTTTTACTGCTGATCTGTCTTCTGATTCTGCTTAAAGATTGTGGCTTGATGTTCAGGTAGGAAGCAATGTAATGTTGGGGGATTCTTTCAAAAATTTTAGGTCTTTCTTTCATGAGTTGCAGGTACCTTTGTTCTGCATCCAGGGTAGTAAGCGTCTTGGTTTTTTGCCTGATACCTAGATAGGCGTTCTCGGCTAGAATACGTCCCAGCCTCTCGAATTTGGGGATTTCTTCATACAGTTTCATCAGGTCATTTTTCTCAATACCCAGCAACTCAGTATCTTCCAGTGCATCCACAAAATTTTCTGCGGGGGTACCTCCTAAAAAACTGTCGAGGTCGGTAAACCAGCCATTTTCAAAGAAAAACTGGGCTGTTTTTTCCTCGCCATCCACCAGATAGTAGTATCGAAGGCATCCTTTGTTTATGAAATAGATACTTCTGCAGTTTTGCTCCGCTCGCAGCAGAATTTCTTTCTTTTTAAGTGTGCGGAATGACATGCAGTAAGTAAAAAAATCAAATTCCGATGGCTCGACTTGTTTGAATCGCGAAATTGATTTTTGTAAATTTTCAAACATGCACTTATAGCTATTGATTGGGAACTGAATTCGATGGTTTCTTTAAAATTAGAAATTTTCCAATCAGCAAGGGTATTACGATACTCATCACTCCTAATCCTATCATGTAATTATTTTTTGGGAGGAAGTTCATGGAAATGAGAAAAAGACCGCAGACAATGAGTGTCACTTTATATTTCATTTGGTCCAGTGCGAACCCGTAAATGATATAACAGATGCCAATAAAAATGAACATGGATTGATTGATCAATTCATTGGTTGAATCATTGAATCCGATTACCCAATTTAGAATTTTCGCAATAATAATTGTGGCAAATGGCAGCATAAAAAGCAGCCGCATCAATGGTGTTTTCATTTGTTTTTATTTGTTGCTTATTACTCTGTATTTCTCCGGTTTTGTTTTTGTTCTTTCAATTACTTTTCTGGCTTCCAGGTCAAGCTTCACTGTTTCTCCATACCATTGGACATTCCCTTCAAAATTATCTTTTACCCGTTGGGACAGGGCTTCCATTAATTCGGGGTGTTTTAATTCCTTTTTTCCCAATACAGCCAATAGATTCTTCCTGATAAAATTGTATTTGTCCAGCGAGATATTTTTATTCGTCTTGCCGGGTTGAGGATGAAGGGTCTGAATTTTTTGAATCGCCATCTTTTCAGCAATTAGAAGTTCTTGCAAGTTAAAAATCTTTTTCCGTTATTAAACTTTATTGGCTACTTGCAATCTATCTATTGGTGACTCGAACATTATCCATTCCTATTTAAAAATTTTATGAAATACTATTATATTCTTTTATTGATTCAATTATCCGGTGCAACTATTTCCTGCAAAAAGGATTCCGGTACACATCCGCCAACATCCGCACCCACCAACAAAGATTTCAGTCCATTAACAACCATTATGCAGAATAATCTGACTCAGCTGGGGGGTAATGCCGGACTGGTAATCATGCACAAAGATGGAACCGTTTTGTACAAACAGTATTTTGGCAACTGGAATGACAATACTTACATACCGATTGCCTCTGGTTCGAAATGGACTTCCATGGCTGCTATTATGGCGATGGTAGACAAGGGTAACATCCGGTTGAATGACAAAGTGAGTTTACACTATCCAACAGAGTATGCTGCTGCTGATCGAAGAGACATTACCATTCGCCAGTTGATGAGTCATACTTCCGGCTTTGCCGGCAACAGCAGTTGGATCAGCTCAGATGCCATCAATCTGCAGGATGCTACCAGGGGTATAGGCATGGGAGGCAATATTGGAGGAACAAATACCACCCCCGCTACGATTGCTTTTCCACCCAGTGGGTCCAGGTTCGGTTATGGCGGTGTTAGCATGCATGTGGCAGGTGGCATCGCAGAAAAAGTGTCAGGGAAAACATGGGATGTATTGTTCAAAGAAACCATTGGTGATAGGTGCAACATGCCCAACACCAATTATACCGGACTGGGTCCAACTACCAACTATCGGATTGCAGGAGGTGCCGGAACACGGATGATGGAGTATGCGAATTTTTTATTGATGATTTTGAATGAAGGAAGATTCAATGGACAACAGGTTCTCTCTGCGGCTTCTGTGAATGAAATGTTGAAGGACCAGACCAATAATGTGCCCATTGCATTTACGCCTTATGATGGAGATGCCTTGCGATCAGGTTATCGCTATGGTTTGGGATGTTGGATAGAAGGGTACAAAAATGGTGTTCCGACAGAGTTCAGTTGTCAGGGTGCCTTCGGCTTCAGTCCCTGGATTGACAGAGCCAGAAACGTGGTAGGAGTTTTATTTGTGCAGCGCACACTTTCCGTCGTAAATACCCAACCCACTGTTAATGAAGCACCGTATACTTTAATTCGGAACAGGGTTTCCGAGATTTTAGATAATTAAGTTGGATGGGGATGATTTGCAGGTTCTACCAATGAAGGGCTTTTCTTTTCATTGCTTTGGTGGAATAGGAAAAGATTAATTTTCTAGCAATACAGTATTTTGCAATACAGTTTTTATTTTCTCAACTGCACCGCTTTCCCTTTTGCTGCAGATTTTCTGGCAGCATCCAGAATCTCCATCACGATCATGTTGTTTTCGAGGGATGAAAGGTCGTATGGGGGGAGAATAATTTCCTTTCGGATGACGGCAGCAAAATGGACAAAAGGATCGTGAAAAGGAGCGGGGCGTTCACTTAATTTGTGGGCTGTTTCTGTGAATCCGTCATACCCAACTGCCATCCGCTTCCGCAGGTCATTCCTGTTATCTGCATAAATAACACCCCTTCTACCATATACCTCCATGTCTTTTCTGCCGATTGGCCAATTCCAGGATGCCTGTATCGTGGCCTTGGCATTTTTATAGACAAGAAGGATAGTCGATTCGTCATCAACTTTTGGATTGTTTTCCCTTTGTAATTGCTGGGTTACTCCGATTACCTTTACTGGACGTTCTCCTTTCATCATCCAGGTGGCTATATTCGCACCATAGCAACCAAAGTCGGTGATGGCTCCGCCGCCATTTTTTATGGGGTCAGTGAGCCAATCCAAAAATTCACTGTTGATTCCAATTTTCAAGGGACCCCGATGTCCATCTCTGATGATAAGCTGACTTAAACTGCCAATGCTATCTTTTTGCAGCCAGTCGTTGGCAGTGTGTACCGTAGGGTACCAGGTCGTTTCATAATTGGTAAGCAAGTGAATGCCATTTTTTTTCGATATCGCTTCCATTTTTTTGGCGTGTTCCCTATTCACGGCCAAAGGTTTTTCGACCATGACATGTATTCCCAAGGGAGCAAATTTTTCTACCACTCCCAGGTGTTCTTCGATGCTTCCAAATGCAGCCACAGCATCGGGTTTCGCCTTAGCAATCAATTCGTCCATGGAAGCATATACCAGGTCCATTGACAAACCATGTTGCTGCATGTAGCGACGGGCCAGATCTGTATTGCTCTCTACGATGCCCGCAATGACTACTTTGTCATCTGCAGGCCTGCCCAGGATCCAGTGCACATGGGTATGTGTTAGACCGATGACCCCCAGCCTAAGTGGCTTATTTTGTGCCCGGGCAATTGTGAGTGAAAGGACAGCCACCATGAACAATAGGTAACCAATGGGTTTCATGTGGATAGAATTGGAAAAGTGATGAATAGGATAAGCACAAGGGTAAGGTACAGATTTTTTCTATTTTATTCTCCCAAAAGTCACTCCATGCGCTGT
>DAIMYK010000168.1:0-4521 GCA_036734525.1 Sediminibacterium sp.
GAACTATATGTAAGGAACAGGAAAGGAATCGAATTAATTGATTCACTCAAGATCAAGCGAAGTTTGAATGTGCAGGCAGGCGATGTAAATATTATGGATCAGGTTTGCATCGAAAAAAATGCAGTGATAGGGCCTACAGTAGCAGGGCCGTCGATTCGCGGTTCTGTGATTGGTAATTATGGGGTGGCCGGAAACAAAAGGCAGTACCACATGACTGCACATCCTTTCAATCACCCAATTGCATTAAAACAGATGAACTTACAAATAGACATTACCGGCGACAGATCTGTTGACACCAATTTTGCACCAACCCCGCTTCAGCTTCCCTCCGCATTTAAATTGACCCATTGTGAAGAAGATAGCTGCGGGCAGTTATTGAAGTGGACACCCTTTAAATCCCTCGATGGAAAAGGACCGGATGGCTGGCAGCCATTCGAAGGAATCAGTTGGCTATTCAGAGGTAAAAAGGGAGAAGGACTGAACGATGAAACCGGTTGGTTACAGATGGATGTAAAAAATAGTTTAGAACAGATAACAATTCCACTGAAGGGTGAGGTGAATACCGGGGATCAGACAATTACATTTCCGAATACTGCTGTGGGCTTCCGGCTGCTGGGGAATCCATTCATAAGTCCTATTTATCCTAAGGCAATGCACCTGTCAGATAGCATTGCGCCGGTTTATTGGAAATGGGATCCCAAGCAGGGAATTTCAGGAGGTTTTACATGCAGCGACTTTCAAAGTAGGGATACCCTACCGGCCTTCGGTACATGGATCGTTCAACTCAAGGGTACAAAAAATAATCATCAGATTATCATTCCGGAAAAGTCAAAGATTGGTTCAAACCTGTTAGGTTCAACCTACAGTGAATCAGAGTTGCAGCAGAACATGCAACTGGAATGGTGGCAGGATAGTATATTTTTAGATAGAGTGACCTTAAAGGACAATAAAAAAGCCAGTACGGATTATGACCATTGGGATGGAATCAAGATCAGCAATCCCTCCCATAACTTATTTGTATCAACCTTTGACGGTAATCGACTCAGCTTTGATCAGAGGACTTTTGGCGCAAAATCAAAATACGTTTTAGGAGCAGTAGATGCGAAGCCGGGAAACTATCAGTTGCGCATACGACGAAAAAACTGGAAAGAAGAATATGGGTGGCAGTTACATGATCGGTATGCAGGAAAATGGTGGCCATTGGACAGGGACACCACCATCACATTCTTCGTTGATCATGATACATTGAGTCAAGCCAATGATCGTTTCCATATAGGTAGTCCATGGTTACTAACTTATGACTCAAGTGTGAGTGTAAAATTGAGACTTCAATTATGGCCGGTACCTGCGAAAGATATACTATACGCAGGTAGTATCCGTTGGCCCCAGACTAATGTCTGGGTATATCTTTTTCATACATCCGGACAACTGATAAGATCATATAAGATTCCAGCACCTACAAAATCGGTACTTGAAATTAATGTAACCGGCATTCCGCCCGGGGTTTACGAATTAATGATCGGTAGCCAAGATAAAAAGTTTATGGCCACCGGTCGATGGATCAAACAGTAAAAAGAAAGGAATTCGGTATAATTACTGGTTAACCGGATACATCCAACCCTTGGTATCAGGTATGATGCCGTACTTGATGTCATTCATTTGCTTGCGAAGTGCCGGAGCAACCTTCCATTCTTCAATATTCAATTGAATCGCATGTTCGCGGTAGCCCAATTCATAAATATAAGCGATAGTGGCAGCCGTTCCGGTTCCAAAGATTTCCTTCACCTCACCATTTTTGTACGCAGCAATCAATTCATCAATACTGATAGCACGCTCCTCTACCTCATAACCCATGTCTCGTATCAATTCAATGGCGCTATTGCGAGTCACACCCGGCAAAATCGTTCCTTCATCCAATGCGGGAGTAATAACCTTATTGCCAATCAGGAAAAAAACATTCATCACACCCACTTCATGCAGGTACTTGTGTTCAAAAGCATCTGTCCATAGCACCTGATCGTAACCGGCTTTTCTCGCTTGGGTAGTTGCCAACATACTGCCGGCATAATTTCCTGCATTTTTGGCAAAACCCACACCCCCGGGGGCAGCACGCGTATACTTCTCTTCCACATAAATACGCATGGGTTTGATATAATAAGGGCCGGAAGGACTTAAGATGATCATGAACTTGTTGGACTCAGAGGGCTTAACGCCAATTACTTCATCTGTGGCTATCATGATCGGTCTGATATAGAGGGAATGATCACTGAGTGCAGGCACCCAATCTGCATCCAGTTCAATCAGCTGACGCATCCCTTCCATGAAAATAAATTCCGGAACCTCCGGCATATCCATACGTACGGCTGATAAATTGAAGCGCTTGAAGTTTTCCTCCGGGCGGAAAATGGAAACTTTTCCATCTTCTGTCTTATATGCCTTGATCCCCTCAAATATAGCCTGGCCATAATGAAAAACGGCTGTCGCGGGAGACAGTTGAAGCGAGTGGAAAGGACGAATACAAACATTGGTCCACTGACCATCTATATAATCTGCTTCCAGCAGATGATCGGTAAAAACTTTGCCAAAAGGTAGATTTTTGAAATCTAATTCGCCTAAGGCAGATTTATCAACACGAACAATTTGTATGGTTTCCGCATCCGTCATAGCCTTAATTTTGCTGCAAAGAAACAAAAAAAAAGAAAACTAACGACTGTTATTTTTTAACATGGATACCTCCCCTCGCTTACCTGCTTTCGTCCTGGCCGATTGGTACCAAAATGACCTTGTAATAACAGGTAATGGGACCAGGTCAGACCGGAGACCATCCCCACCGGTAAAGCAGCGAGAACCGGTGGTTATAAAACAACTGGGAGACCACCTGCAAAAAATTACGATTCTGGTGAATAGTCCCGAAGCTGCATTTTTACCGGAGGAAGAGTTTAATTTACTCAGTAATATTTTAAAGGCCTGTAACCTGACGATGGCAGACGTAGCGATAGTCAACTGGTTCAGAACCCCGGCAAATTTTGCAGAAATCAAGCAGCAATTAGGACCAAAATATCTCTTACTTTTTCATGTGTCTACTGCGGAAATCGATCTTCCTTTTTCCATTCCGTTGTATCAGGTTCAACAATACGATCAATGTGAACTGATGCAATCAGCTTCCTTAGAGCAGATGCTGGGTGAAACGAATCTAGCTAAAACAGAAAAATCAAAACTATGGTCTGCCCTGAGGAAAATGTTAGCTTCATTTATAAGTGCCTGATATGTCTGAGCCGTTAACCCTTTTATTCGCAAGTAACAATCGCCACAAGGCAGAGGAAATTAATTATATTCTGGGTGAACAGTTTCAAATAATCACGCTCGCTGAAGCCGGCATTGAGATTGATATTCCGGAACCACATGATACGATTTCGGAGAATGCAGCTGAAAAATCCTCAGTAATTTATCAGTTAACCGGAAAAAATTGTTTCGGGGAGGATACCGGGCTTGAGGTAGAGGTATTGGGAGGTGCTCCTGGAGTAAAGAGTGCACGTTTTGCGGGGGAAAAGGCGACTGCGGCGGAAAACATGGCCAAATTGCAAGAATTGATGACTGGGAAGTCCAATCGGAAAGCCAGGTTTGTAACAGTAATTTCGCTTCGCATCAATGGAGCGCATCATCTTTTTTCAGGTGTATGTACGGGTACGATAGCAGCGCTGCCGGCTGGAAATGACGGGTTTGGTTATGATCCGTTATTTATTCCTGATGGAAGCACCCTAAGCTTTGCTGAGATGAGCATGGAAGAAAAAAACAGATTCAGTCACCGAAAAAAGGCTGTCCAGGCCATGGTATCTTTCCTGCAAGAGATGCAGCTGAATAAGAGAGATTGATTTTATTCTTATGATTTCCAGATATCCCAACTAGCGTTGGCTTGACCGATCAGCATATCCATCCCATTGAGAATGGTGGCTCCCTTCTCTTTTCCTCGTTGAAGAAATATGGTTTCTGCGGGATTGTAAACCATGTCATACAAAAAATGTTGGTCTGTTACATACTCGTAAGGAATGGGAGGGTATGTATCTACATGTGGAAATGTGCCTAAAGGGGTAGTATTGACAATCAGGGTATAATTCGACATGATCTCTTCATTCAGCTGATCATAGCTTATTCTATTTTCACCGGGATTGCGTGAAACCACCAGATAGGGAGTGGCAATCTGTTGTAATACAAATTCAACTGCAGCAGAAGCACCTCCTGTTCCCAATATCAATGCTTGTTGATGTTCTACGCGCAGATGTGGAAGAAGGGAAAGATGGAAACCTATCACGTCGGTATTGTATCCAATACGCTTTTTCCCGTCGATTCGGATACAATTGCAGGCACCGGTTTTTTTAACTGCGGGGGCAACATCGGTTAGAAATGGAATGACATCTTTTTTATGAGGAATCGTCACGTTCAGTCCTGCTATGTCAGGGTTAGAGGCTCGCAGAGAGGGCAGATCTGCTATGTATTCCAGTGGAAAGTTTTCATAGACTCAAC
>DAIMYK010000169.1:0-4505 GCA_036734525.1 Sediminibacterium sp.
TAAGGGAGATAGAAACTTCAAAACTTAAACCAATGAAAGTATGAAAAATAAGATAGAATTTATTCCTCGGGATATCAGTTGGCTAAGTTTCAACGCACGGGTTTTGCAGGAAGCCAATGATCCCACCGTACCTTTGGGGCAGCGGATTCGATTCTTAGGTATTTTTTCCAACAACAGCGATGAGTTCTTTCGTGTGCGGGTAGCCACGCTCAAAAGAATGATCGAATTGCGCAATTGGCACCGGAAGATCAATATCCATATGGAACATGATCCCCAGCACATCCTGCAAGACATTCAGACAATTGTATTACAACAGCAGAATGAATTTAACCGGATATGGACGGGCATTCTGAAGGAACTAAAAAAACAGAATGTCTGGCTGGTGGATGAGAAACACCTGAGTAAGGAACAGCGGGAATTTGTAAAAAAATTCTTCGAAGAAGAAGTTCGTTCCAATATTATTCCACTGATGATTCAGGGTCTGCCACAGATGCCTTATCTACGGGACAAGAGTATTTACCTGGCGGTCATCATGAAGAAAAAAGCTACTGCCTACAAGAATCAATACGCACTGATTGAGATCCCCACACAATCCATCAACAGATTCGTTCTTTTACCTTCCAGCCAGGGCAGACAATGCATCATTTTACTGGAGGATGTGATACGTTATAACCTACCCCAAATTTTCTCCTACTTTGGCTACGATACATTTGAGTCATATATATTCAAAGTAACCAAGGATGCCGAACTGGATATCGACAATGATATCAGTACCACTTTTGTTGAAAAGATTGAAAAGGGAATCAAGAACAGGAGAAAGGGAAAGCCGGTGAGATTTGTATATGATAAAGAGATGGATGCCGCACTCCTCGAGTATTTGATCAGGAGACTCCGACTCGGAAAGAAAAGTAATATCATACCGGGTGGCCGCATCCATAATTTCCGTCACTTCATGGATTTTCCGCACGTCTTAAAAGAGACGGTACGCCCGAGGCCCGGTTCATTCATTCATCCCGAATTATCCCGGTCACTTCGGGTAACTGATGTGATCGTAAAAAAGGATGTGATGTTACATTTTCCCTACCACAGTTTTAATTCTTTGATAGATCTGCTGCGGGAATCTGCCATGGATCCGGAAGTGACCTGCATTAAAATAACTGCCTATCGATTGGCATCACAATCTAAAGTGATTCATGCCCTGATCAATGCTGCCAGAAATGGTAAGGAAGTCGTGGTCATGTTGGAACTAAAAGCCAGATTTGATGAAGAGAACAACCTGGAATGGAAAAAGGTATTGGAAGAGGAAGGTGTAAAAGTACTATTGGGTGTTCCGAATATGAAGATCCATGCCAAGTTGGGTATCATCAAAAAACGTGTAGGTAACAAGACCATACAATATGGATTCGTCAGTACCGGGAACCTCCATGAAAAAACTGCAAGAGTTTATGGTGACCATTGTTTGCTTACGGCAGATCGCAGGGTGATGGCAGACATCAACCATATTTTCAAGTACCTCGAAAACTGGCGGGCCGGGATGGGGGAATTAAGACTTTGCAAAACCCTATTGGTTTCACCGGTTCGCATGAGAAGGGAGATGGTAGCCAATATTAACCGGGAAATAAGACAGGCTAAGGCAGGCAAACCGGCAGCCATCTTACTGAAACTGAATTCACTCAATGATCAGGAACTGATGCTACGATTGCACGAAGCGGCCAAAATGGGGGTAGAAGTAAAGCTTATCATCCGGGGAATTTATTGTCCCCTGGTTTCTCCGAAAAAGATGGCTTACCCACTGGATGCGATTAGCATAGTAGATGAATACCTGGAACATGCCCGGGTAATGATCTTTCACAACCAGGGTGCAGAAAAAGTATACCTCTCCAGTGCAGACTGGATGGTAAGGAATCTGGATCACCGTGTTGAAGCAGCCATTCCTATTTTTAATGCCGAATTGGCCAAAGAAATAAAAGAGATTATCCACATTCAATTAAGAGACAACGTAAAAGCAAGGATGCTGGATGCACATTTATCGAACAACTATGTACCTTCCGACCGGAAAAAACCCTGTCGCTCACAGGTAGAGATCTATCGATACCTGCGACAGAAAAATCAACCCGGTTCATGAAACTTGCAGCTATAGACATAGGAAGCAATGCAGCCCGTTTACTGATCGCTGAAGCAGTTCCGGATAAAGATGCAAATGTTCGTTTCAACAAGCTCAATCTGGTGAGGGTTCCCCTGCGGCTAGGTTTTGATGTGTTTGAAAAAGGAGAAATCTCCAAAGAAAAAAGGGGCATGCTGCTACAAACCATGAAAGCATATAGTCACCTGATCAATGCGTATGGGGTAAAGCAGGTGATTGTATGTGCCACCAGTGCCATGCGGGACGCTGCTAACAGCAACGATATCATCAGAAAGCTTAAGATGGAGCCCGGACTTGAAATTGAGATCATCAGCGGAGAGTTGGAAGCATCTATCATATATGAAAACCATGTGGCAGAAAACATGGATACCGACCACAGTTACCTGTACATCGATGTCGGAGGAGGGAGTACAGAGTTGACTTTTTTTGCAGATGGAAAACTCATTTTTTAAGAATCTTTCAACATCGGAAACATTCGCTTGCTGAAAGACCTAGTTGCAGACGAGCAGTGGGAAATCATGAAAGATACCATCAAGGTGAAAACCAGGGGGTATAAAAAAATTGCAGCCATAGGAACCGGTGGAAACATCAACAAGATTTTTTCTCTCAGCAAGAAAAAAGATGGAAGACCCCTCTCCCTCGATCTATTGAAAGATTATTACAAGGAATTGTCGAGTTACAAACTGGAGGATAGGATCAAAATCTACAATTTAAGGGCTGACAGGGCTGATGTGATAGTACCTGCACTGTTGATTTATATCAATGTGTTGCGTTGGGCAGATTCGGATGAAATCTATGTGCCCAAAATCGGTCTCGCAGACGGACTGATCCAGCACCTCTACGAAGAACTCCATCCCAGGGTTCAACCAGCCGGGTAAGTATAGCCCGATAAACTTTTTACCGACAAGAGTACCTGATTCACCCAATTCTTTTCGCTACTGAACCGTTTTAGATAATTTTGATACCATGGCAAAGGCAATGGACTTACCCGTGAAGAACAACCGGGTTTTATTATTGATCATTACGCATGTGGCAGTATGGAGTTGTTTTTTTGCCCTCCCCTATCTGGTTTTTTTTCCACGTCTGCGTGATTTCAGCATGAGTGACCACCAGCTGGCTACCATAGATTCCAACAATATTTTTCTGGTTATCTTCAATTATCTCAATACGCTGGTATTGGTTCCCCGCTTGTTGGTAAAAGAAAAATGGTGGTGGTACTGCTTATCCATCTTGGTCTGCTTACTGTTTTTTTTATATGTACCCAGGTCATTGGCTAATATGATTGCTGTTCCCGAATATGTAGCTCCCGAAAACCGTGAGTTCATTCGCAACCCTGCGTTCAAAGGCAGATCTATCTATGGCCCTGAAGGACGCAGGCCTTATGCAAACCGATACAATACTGTATTGTTCCTCCTGGTTTTCACAGTAGGCACCTGCCTTTCGATGATCCAACGCTGGCTGAGAACCGAACAAACCAGGAAGGAAACGGAAAACGAAAAACTGAATACCGAGCTCTCCTTTCTCAAGTCACAGATCAATCCACACTTTTTCTTCAACACCCTTAATAATATTTATTCTCTGGCAGTTGTAAAGAGCGAGAAAACCGCTCCTTCTGTGATGAAATTATCACAGATCATGCGCTATATCCTTACCGAGACCCAGCATGATCATGTACCCCTGAGCAAGGAAGTTGAATTCATCAAGAATTATATAGAACTACAACAGGTTCGACTGACCGATAAAGTGAACGTTCAATTCACCGTGGAAGGAGATGTGGAATCATTCCGCATAGCACCTCTTCTGTTGATACCATTTATAGAAAACGCCTTTAAATATGGTGTCAGTACCAAGGAGGAAACTCATATTCATCTGGCATTAAAAACAAATAAAGACCTCATAACATTTCAGGCAGAAAATTACATCGTTTCTTCTCCGGGCCAGGAGCCGGAAAAAACCGGAATCGGTATAAATAATGTAAGGAGAAGACTTGAATTGTTATATCCCGAACGACATCATCTTATTTGCGAGGAACGCAATCAACACTATTTCGTTCACCTGGAAATTAATCAGGCATGATCCATTGCATAGCCATAGACGACGAACCGCTCGCATTGCAATTGATCTCAGAGTATTGCCAGCGAATCTCTTTTCTGCGTTTGGAGAAAACATTTACCAATACGGATGAGGCACATGCCTACCTCGTTGAAAATACTGTTGATTTATTATTCCTTGATATTCAAATGCCGGATATCAATGGAGTGCAGTTTTATAAGAATCTTTCCAAAAAGCCACCTGTTATATTTCCCACTGCCTTCAAGGAATTTGCAGTGGTAGGGTTCATTTTTGCTGCGGAGGACTATCT
>DAIMYK010000170.1:0-4498 GCA_036734525.1 Sediminibacterium sp.
ACAAGAAAAAATAGATGAGTCATTCTTCCTACTAAGATTCAGGAATGCTTGTGATTATTGTAATAAATTGGGATATACCAACAATTGCCGCCTGGTGTTTGGGGAAGCGGATGAATTACCTGCCCTGATCATTGATAAGTTCAATGATGTATTTGTTATTCAAACCCTGGCATTGGGGATGGATCAATGGAAGCCGGCGATCGTAGCTGCATTGATAGAAATTTTTTCCCCGAGGGGTATCTATGAACGGAACGATGTACCCGTTCGGGAACTGGAAGGGTTGCCGCAACAAAAAGGGCCTCTGTACGGTGATTTTTTGACAGATGTTCCCATCGTTGAAAACGGACTTCATTTCCTCGTGGATGTCGCAAATGGACAAAAAACAGGGCATTTTCTTGATCAGCAAGACAACCGGAGGGCTATTGCCCCCATCGTTAAAGATGCTGATGTGTTGGGTGTTTTTACCTATACCGGCACATTTGAAATACATGCAGCCCATTACGGTGCAAAATCTGTTATTGGTCTGGATGTTTCTGAGCAAGCAGTTGAAAGAGCCCGCATCAATGCCGGCCTGAATGGATTAGATACCCGCTGTACTTTTCAGGCAGGAAATGCATTTGATTTACTGAAATCTTGGGGGAAAGAAGGAAAGAAATTTGATGTAGTGATGCTTGACCCACCTGCATTCACTAAGAGCAGAAGTCACATTGACAAAGCATTGACAGGATACAAGGAGATCAACCTAAGGGGTATGCAACTGATCAGAGATGGTGGTTTTTTGGTAAGTTCTAGTTGTACCAATCTGGTGAGTGAAGAACAATTTCTACAAACGATAGAGGATGCAGCCCGGGATGCTAAAAAGAGGATCAGACAGGTATTGCTGGGACATCAATCCGGAGACCACCCCATTGTAAGGGGAATTGACAATACTCATTACCTAAAATTTCTGATTGCTGAAGTAACCGATAAATAAATTAGAGGCAAATGCCGTCTATTTGATTACCTGAAATTTTCCCGATTCTATCATGCGTCCATCCAGATCGCGCAATTGATAAATATAAATTCCTCTGTAATAATTTTCATCCAGCTGAATAGTCAATCGGGTATTACCGAAAATACGAACCTCGGTCATTTTCTTACCTATAAAGCTATATATCTGAAGAATATGTTGTTGGTTAGTTGGTCCCTGACAAGTAAAATTGATAACAGTCGTTGCGGGGTTGGGGAACATTTGCACCAGCTTGTTATCGTAAGGCCAGTGGATCGGTGCAGGGTTGGGTGTGACCGGGGGCACAGTCGAAAAACTCAACCAAAACAATGGTAAGAGAATGAAAATATGGCTTTTCATAAAGGACATCACATTGCTAATTTAGCCAAACTATGCTAAAAACAATGCAGCTAAAAAAAATTTAACAGGTGGAATCGATCAATCCAGATTATGCTAAGCCGGCCAGGGTCTCCTGTATAGCTGTGAAATTGGGAAGATCACCGGGGGTTGCACAAACTTCTGCATAGCGAACAATTCCCTGGGCATCCACAACAAACGCAGCGCGCTTGCTTACTTTTTCCATTTCAAATGCCGGGAAAAGATCGTACAGAACACCAAAAGATGCAGCCGCTGTTCCGTTAAAATCGCTGAGGAGTGTAAAATTCAATTGTTGCTCTTCTTTGAACTTGGCGAGCGTGAAAAGAGAATCAACGGAAATACCGATCACTTTGGCATTCGTTTGGTTGTAGGCAGCCATGCTATCACGCACGCTACAAAGCTCCTTGGTGCAAACACCGGAAAAAGCAAGGGGAAAGAAAAGAATAACAACCGGCGACCCTGCCATTGCTGAAAGGGAAACTTTATTTTTATCTGAATCGAACAGTGTAAAATCGGGTGCTTGTTGACCTACCTGGATGTTCATATTAATATATTTTAGAGAGCAAAATTACAGATAAAATTGAATGAAAAATCACTTCACTGGGTGCGTGTTGCTGTTCCTCCAAAACCGTTGCCATATCTAATATCAGGCTGATACAGCTTGTTCCTTTCACGGGCAGCATATTGATCGAGGCTATCTATGAGCGTCTTCATCAAGGGTGGGTTAGCTTCATAATACTTCAAAGAATTATAAAACTCTTCCCGGGTGATGTCGTGTATTTTGAATACCTGCTCGTAATAAGTGAAGTTCATTTTTTTTACTGCAAAGCCGGAATCTTTTGTTGCTTGTAAGTTATTCAATTCATCTGCCTTCATCATATCCCACATGATTATTTTCATTTCATCAACAGACATTGCTTTACTAAGACCCGGTAGGTTGCAGGCAATGAAGAAAAAAAATGCCGGTAGCGCTATGAAAACTATCTTTTTATAATGAGATACCATTGTAGGAGGATAGGAAAAATTATTTCAATTGTTGTTTGTAAGAGGGGGCATTGATCACATCCAGTTCAGTTAATAAAGTAATCGCTCTGTTCCTCTCATCAGCAGTTCCCTTTTTGAAAAGACCGATCAATTCCTGCATTTTTCCCTGCATGAATATCTGTTGGATCATGGTATTGGGATTTTCCTTGTTGAATGCCTGTAATTGGGTCAGGCATTGCATCATATTGCGGCGAGCCTCTGCCTCATTATCATACCACTTATCCATTGCCGCTCTGTAGTATGAGTAAATTACATCATGAATGATGTTATAACGGTTGTTGATCAGGTTCTCATTTAGCCAGTACCGATTCCGCAATCCGTCAAAAACCCGCCATCCGGTTGTACCCTTACCTTCGGGGGCATTGTTGACTATCTGTTGTGCTTTGCGAAAAAATGCTTCCCCCCCTTTGGGAGAAAAAGAATCATAATCCAGCCCGATAATCATGTAAGCATAATAAGCAAAAATAGCAGTCAGGTTTGCGACCTGAGGATCATTGCCCTGGATGCGGTTTTCATTGAATTCAACCGGCTGAAATTCCTGGTATTTGAAAGTGACGTCTGCGTCGAGATAATTAAGCAGAGCGCACTGATAACTGCTGTTATAGACCGGTCTGGCAGCCTGAACAGTTAGTGTTGCCTTGTAAACATTGGGATCAACAATACTCTCCAGATTCAAAATAAAACTACAATCGATTTTTTCGTTCTGCTGGAATACATCACTGGTCCATTTCCTGGTATTCATCAAGTTATTCAACTGTGTCTGCAGAGTAATGAAGATACGTTTGTCTACAGTAGTTGTGATTCGGCTGGTGATGACTGTGACCTTTGCCTGAAGTTCCTGACTCCGGCTCAATTGTGGGGACAAGCAGATCAACAGCAATAACAAACTATACTTCATAACAATGAATTGGCTCAGGGTGCATTGAGATACTTAAAGATACGCCAATGAAATCAAAGAAGATTTTCCGACACGGGCTGGAAGCAAAAACGACAGCGGGGAGCTGTCGTTTTAAAAATTGGTTGCCTTGAATTAGCGGAAAAGATCGGCTTCATCATTTTTACGGTAGTATACTTTTGCCTCCATGAATTCCTGTGTTGCCAGGATGGCAGGATTAGGCATTTTCTCGTAAGCGCGGGAAATTTCGATCTGTTCTTTGTTTTCGTGGATCTCCTCCAGACTATCGGTATGACTGGCAAACTCCTCCAGTTTGTTGTGCAATTCTTCCCGAAGTGAGATATTGATCTGGTTCGCCCTGCGGGAAATAATAGCGATGGACTCATAGAGATTTCCTGTAACAGATTTAATATCTGTGAGGTTCTTGGTTTCCACCACGCTGGGGATGTTGGCACTCATTTGCCTTCTCAGTTTGCTCATTTGGAGATATTTTTTAAAAAGTTAATAGTTTGTGTCTTGATCTTATTTACTTCAGTAAGGTGCTTACTTTCTGTGAATCGTTCGGTAAAATCATTGCATTCGCTCAGTACTTTTTCGAATCGCTCTTTTTGTTTGTCCTCATAACTCATATCAGCATAGCGATGATATGATTTGATGATAAGATATTTATACTCGTCTGCTTTCTTTGAATCCGGATAATTGTCAGCAACTGTCCCAAAGGCGATGGCTGCTGCCTTGTAATATCCAAGATTGTAATACAGTTCTGCGCTTTTATATTCTTTCGCCTCCAGTTTATCTCTGCATTTGTCTATGATCTCAGTTGCCTCTTTCATCCGGGGGGATGTTGGATGTGTACTCAGATAAGCTTGCAATAATTGCATGGTTTTGTTGGTATTGGTCTGATCCAACTCGACTTTGGGGGACTGCTTATAAAAGCACATGTCTCGCATGAATACGCATACCACTGTTATGGTACTGGTCGAGAAATACTCCACAAATGTCTTGAAGAGGTTTTCCGCATTCAGATAATCCTTATCATAATAATAGGAATAGGCGAATTTGTAGTACATGTCCTCGTAGCGCTGTGAACCTTTTACGTAAGGAAAGATCTCTTCGTATAATTGCTGAGCGTATACCCAATCTTTTTTGGCGTAAAACTCTTCAGCCATTTTATACTTGTATTCAAAATCCTT
>DAIMYK010000171.1:0-4479 GCA_036734525.1 Sediminibacterium sp.
GTGCGAACCATTATTTTTGTCGTCAGCCTATACGTCTTTTTGGAATGGCAATTCAAAGAGGTTATGGTGTTATTAGACTGGAAAAAAATCCGTCTTTTTACGGGTAACCTGAGTGGTGAAAAGATCAGTTCTCCTGTTAGTGTTTCTCTCTTCGCATTGCAGACACCAAAAAAGACACTAAGAAAAAAGTACTGGGAAGCACCGGACCAGGTAATTTTAAGTGAGTCAATTTTTAGAGAAAAATTTCCTTTGGACGAATATGGTGATGAGTTAAATCCTGCCAACTGGCAAAGGCTGAGAATTGTATCTTCTGACAGTTTCATCACTCAAAAAAATGGCATTGTTGGTTTAAGCGAGCAAATACCTGAGCCGGGATTTTATCGATTGGTCACAACAACCCGTGATCCGGTTTCCGGCAAAATCATAGAAAGTGTAGCGCACTTTCAAATCATTCATGAAAGTGGGGACAAGAATCAGATTTTCAGCAATCCAACATGGTATCAAAATGATCATACAATTCAGGTAGGTGATTTCATGGAGGCACGTCTAAATATAGCTGAATCAGAAGCCCACTTACTAATTAGCAAAATTGATCCCAACAATGCTACCATTGGAATGTACAGCCAGCCACTTATAAGCAAAGAATTTAATTATAAGGAAAAAACAAAACAAGCCGGCAGGTTTTATTATCATGTTGCCTTCATCCAAAACAATCGAAGCTACTCACATTCTTTCGGGTGGGAAGTACAACCGGCTAATCAACAACTTTCTATCAGTTCTTCCAGTTTCCGCAATCCATTGGAGCCCGGCAGTCAGGAAAAATGGACTATAGAAATCAAGGATCAAAATGGTGGAAAAGTTGCAGCAGAATTGATGTCAACCCTCTATGATGCCTCACTAGAAGCACTATCACCTCATTCCTGGAATTGGAATAGTTTCGGGATCCCCGATATCGGATCTTATCCCCTCAATTTCCTACATAATTTTTCAAGGACCGGCTCCTTCAGTTATTATACCCCGGAAATCGGGAGCTCTACTTTCCCTGTCGTACAACCCAATAGATTCGCCCGGACGGCATATGAACTGATGAATCAAAACCGGGAGAGAAAGGTAGATGGCAAGACCTATGTGTTGCCTATCTATGATGTTGTTATTGAAGAAGATGTATTTTATAAAGCATACCATGAACCTCCTGCTTATATAAAGATTAGTGGCAAAGCGAATGATGCACTTGCTGCTGTTACATCAAACGAAAATGATACTGAATTGTCTGAAACTGTTAGCAGGGCAACATCTCAGCAGGAAAAAGAGTTTACTGTTCGCAAACAATTACAGGAGACTGCATTCTTCTTGCCAGAAGTATATGCAGACAGTAGTGGCAGCTTCACCATCAACTTTACGCTTCCTGAATCTCTTACCCGATGGAAATGGATGAATTTCGCTCATACCCGATCACTGCAAACTGGATTTTATATCACGGAAATAGAGACACGTAAACAACTGATGGTAATACCACAAATGCCCCGTTTCCTGAGAGAGGGCGATCAGATTGAATTAATTACCCAAATTGCTAACTCGGGAGATAGTGAGTTGACCGGGCAGGTGGTGCTTGAATTGATCAATGCAGCAACTGATAAACCTGTAGATGGCTGGTTCAACCATGTATTTCCGGTACAATATTTTACTGTGGCTTCCGGAAAAACAAGTATCATAAAGTTTCCAATTCAGGTACCTTATGGCTTCAACCAACCCCTCATCTGGCGCATCAAAGCCAAGTCAGGTAACCTGTCAGATGGCGAACAAAATATTTTACCGGTGATCACCAACCGAACCCTGGTCACTGAATCACGCTCCTTCTGGCTGCAGGGTGACACTGTAAAAAACATCAGCCTTTCCAATTTGCTGAAGAATACAAGTCCCACCCTCAGTCATCAGAACATCCAATGGGAAATTGCCACCCGCCCTGCCTGGTATGTCGTGAAAGCTCTTCCCTATCTCATAGAAAATGATCAACCCAGTGCCGAGCAAGTTTGGAACAGAATCTATGGCAACCTCTTGGCCGGCTTCACTTTACATCAATATCCTTATATTCAATCTACCCTTCAGCAGTGGAGGCAGGACTCAACCAATACCAAGAACCGTTTTGAGAAAGCCGCCCAAATTTCATCAACCTTAAACCGGGAAACTCCCTGGCTAAAAGAAGCAGCAACAGAGGAACAACAACTGGAATCACTGAGTCGGCTGCTCGATAAAAATCAAATGGGTAGTGAAGTAACTACACTCCTTCCTTCACTTCAAAAATTCCAGAATAGCTCAGGAGGATTCAGTTGGCTGGAGGGTGGCATACCCGATGAAGTAACCACTCTTTATATAGCGGCTGGTATGAAGAAGTTGAAAGAACTAAATGCTGTAGATGTTTCCCTTCTGAACAAATGGCAACCCATGCTTTCTTCGGCACTTCGCTATCTGGACAGTTCCCTGCATATTTTCTATGATCGAAGTCTGTCCAAAAAAGAACTCACCACGCGCTATACTTTACCTGACCACTGGATACACTATCTTCAAATCCGGTCGCATTTCTACGATATTCCCAACAGGTACCCTTCGGATTTTGAGTACATACGTCAACTCGCATCCCGCAACTGGCGCTCCTATGGGCCTTTGCAACAAAGTCAGTTGGCGGAACTCATGATGCATGGAAAGGAAAAAGATACGGCCCTTCAAAGATTAATTCCTTCATTGTTAGAAACAGCTGTACAAGATACCGTAGTAGGTATGTATTGGAAATACAGCGGTTACCGGGGTGGTTATATCACCCAGCTTAGCATGGCTACGCAAATGCTGACTATCCTCAAAAGAGCCGGAACCCTCTCCAACAATACTTATCAGAACCACATCGAATCCATCATCCGCTGGATGTTGCAGCAAAAAAGAACCAGTCAGTGGGAAACAGCCCCTGCAACGGCTGAAGCTTGCTATGCATTACTGTCAACGCTGCCCCCTGCCTACCTGAACCACAACAAAGAAGTAGAAGTAAAAATGGGTAACATGAGTTACCGCGTCAGTAAGGAACAGGCCGAGGCCGGGACCGGCTATTTCAGACAAGTAGTGGAAGGAAAAAAGATCGATAACTCCATGGGGAACATCACCGTGCGGGTGAGTAGTGATAATAAACCAACAAACCAGGGTGCAACATCCGGACCAGTATCCGGTGCCGTTTACTGGCAATACCTGGAAAATCTTGACCGCATCAAAGGAAGCCAGCATCCTGACTGGAGTATTCAGAAAAAATTATTCCTCTCCCGCAATAGTTCAACCGGAAATATATTAGAACCATTGAGCAGTCTGAGTACCCTTAAAAAGGGAGACCGCATTGTAACCAGACTGATCATTACCTGCCAACGCCCCATGGAATTCGTTTACCTCAAAGACATGCGCGCTACAGGAAGTGAACCGGAAGATGTTATCAGTGAATTTAAACAGCAGGACCGCCTTTCCTATTATCAAACAACACTGGATACACATACCGGATTTTTCTTTCGGAGAATAGAGAAAGGAACCTATATCATTGATTACTCCTCTTTCCTGACCCATCCGGGTGAATTTTCCTTCGGCATTGCCAGACTGCAAAGTCTGTATGCACCGGAGTTCCAGGCACACAGCAGTGCCACCACCCTGCGTGTTGGAGATTAATGCAGATATTTGTTGCATGAAAGTCGATTACCTGATTGTCGGACAAGGCTTGAGCGGTAGCTTTCTCAGCAGGTACCTGCTGGAAGCAGGAAGTGACGTACTGGTTATCGATGAGGAACGTCCCAATACAGCATCACGGGTCGCCAGTGGCATTATCAATCCCGTGACAGGAAGGAGACTGGTGAAGACATGGGAAATTGACAAATTCATGCCTTTTGCCAAAGATGCTTACACAAGTTGGGAGTTATTACTCAAGAAAAAATTATTGACCGAAACGAGCATCATAGATTTTCCTGTCACTGCCCAGATGCACCTTGCGTTTCAGGAGAGAATGGCAGAAGAATCAATGTTAGGAAATCCATACAATGAGGAAGTATGGAGAAGGTATTTTAATTTCTCCTTCCCTCCCGGGGAAATCAAACCTGCTTTTCTCATCGACATCAAAACTCTATTACATTCCTGGCGCCAACAATTAAAAGAAAAAAACAAGATCAGAGAAGAGTCATTTCGTCACGAAGAATTGGTGATTGAAGAAGATACTATTCAATACCGGGACATCCGGGCAAAAAAAATTTTGTTTTGTGACGGAGCAGCAGGTAGTCAGTTTCATTTGTTTGCAGCGCTCCCATTTGTTGCGAACAAGGGAGAAGTAATCTGGGCGCGCATACCCGGTCTTCCTTCTGGTCAGATTTATAAGTGCGGACTTTCCATCGTGCCCTGGAAAGAGGATATTTTTTGGATAGGCTCAACGTACGAATGGGATTTTGAACATGATCAACCCACTGC
>DAIMYK010000172.1:0-4458 GCA_036734525.1 Sediminibacterium sp.
AATTCATAATAACCTCATTGTTGTTTTGTAAAGCTCCCAGTGAGGGACTTGAACCATCGACCCTCTGATTAACAGTCAGATGCTCTAACCAACTGAGCTAAGGAGGAGTTTCCGCCGCTGGCGGATTGCAAAAGTAGGGGAAATTTTATTGGAGATGAAATGATTAGAAGAAAAAATTCAAGCCCCAGCCACCTCAGCTACACCTAAATAGATCCCATCCACCCGTCGCTCCACCACATGACACCTGAGCCGGTACCCCTCACCACTGCTATTGTACCCATCCCGCACCCTAAAACGATAGTCATGCAAAGGACAAACCACTTCCCCCCGCCCACTCACAAAACCCTCCGCCAAAACCGCCCCGGCATGCGGACAAAAAGCCGCCATGGCATACAACTCCCCGCCATAACGCACCAGCAACCTGGGCTTATCCGACACCAATACCATACACATCCCATTCTCCTGCCAGGGCAAAGCATCCTCAGTCTCAGCAATCTTATACCAGTGTAACATGTCTTAGAAAATAACGCTAATACAACATCGTCTTATACGGATACCGGATGCTGTACATATCACGCACCTTTTCAATCACCAAAGTGCGCAACGCATCAATGTTCTCCCGCTCCGTTGCAGAAATAAATACACACCGGTGCTGCGTAGCCTCCTCCCAGCGCTGCCGCAGATCACGCAACAACTCCTCCTTCACCTCCGGCGATAACCAGGGATCGAAAAACTCTGCTTCATACCGGTCCATCTTATTGAAGACCACTAAAATCGGCTTGTCAAAGGCCTTCAACTCCTGCAAGGTCTTATTCACCACCCCCATCTGCTCCTCATACTTGGGATGAGAAATATCTACCACATGCAAGAGTATATCCGCCTCCCGCACCTCATCGAGCGTACTCTTGAAACTCTCCACCAAATGATGCGGCAACTTGCGAATAAATCCTACCGTATCACTTAACAGAAAGGGCGTATTCTCTAACACCACCTTCCGCGTAGTCGTATCCAGCGTAGCAAATAACTTGTTCTCGGCAAACACATCCGATTTGCTGAGCAAATTCATCAGCGTACTCTTTCCCACATTGGTATATCCTACCAACGCTACCCGAATCAATTCCCCCCGCTCCTTGCGCTGGGTGAAGGACTGCTTATCGATCTCTGACAATCGCTTCCGCAACTGCGAAAGCTTATCCTTTACAATCCTTCGGTCGTTCTCAATCTCCGTTTCCCCCGTACCCCTGTTTCCATTACCACCCCCCTTCCGCTCCAGGTGCTTCCACAAGCCCTTCAAGCGGGGCAATAAATATTGGTATTGCGCCAATTCTACCTGCACCCTGGCCTGCGCCGTGCGGGCACGTCCGGCAAAAATGTCGAGGATCAAATCACTGCGATCGATCGTCTTTACCTTCAGCTCCTTCTCAATATTCGAGATCTGTGACCCCGATAACTCATCATCAAAAATGACCAATGGAATAGAATGCTGCTGCACATATTGCCGGATCTCTTCGAGTTTACCCTTGCCCACAAAAGTGCGGCTGTCAGGATGGGGCAATTTTTGTGTGAAGCGCTTGACAGCAGAAGCCCCTGCCGTATCTGCCAGAAATGCCAGCTCATCCAGGTATTCATTGGCCTGCGCCTCCGTCTGGTCTTTCTGTATGAGTCCGACCAGCACCGCCCTGTCTTCCGTTCTTGTACCTGTTTTTTTCTCTATCACTTGCTTTTCCTGTTTCTAATGCAAAGGTACGACCCCCTTGGGGCCTTCCCTAAAAAAAAGAACCCGCCGAAGGCGGGTCCGGTATTTCTTATGGTAAAAAGATTATAGTCCGCTAATGGTTACACCAATCGATAACCTGTTCATCGAGGGCCCTGCACCATCTTTCAAAACCCCGGTGATCTGGTAGCCGGCACTCAGTGATACCGCACCATAGCCTACCCTTCCCGATAATGCCAGCATGGTACCATTGAAGAAACGACGCTGGCTCTCTTTCTGCACATAGGTCGGACCATAAATCGAAAATCCATTTTTAGACAAGAGGTTCTTTCCCTTGGAATGTGTATTCAACAAGGTACCTACTTTCATACCCAGTGCGAGTTTCCAGGATTTATTCGGATTTTCCGGATTGGAATAATAACGAACTTCAACCGGTACCTCTGCGTAAACATTGGTAACCTTATACTTCTTGAAATTATCAGCGCTATCCGAACGGTTGAAAGGAATGCGCGTTGAGTTGGCCTTCACATCTACCCTTGATTTATCAAAAAAGATATGGCTGGTTCCTACCCCGATACCAAATGCCACGCTGTACTTTTTATTGGTCTTGAAGGGCCTGTCCAGCATAAAATACATGTTGAAATGCCGGCTGAATCCATTGCCTATGCGAACACTATCCGGCCGGTTGAGCCAGGTATCAGAACCATATTGTATCACCAGATGGTCTGCTGCCCGATTCGATAAGTCGATCTTGCTCCAGTCACGCTTGGGCAATTCAGGATTTACCACCCTGGGTGCAGGGGCAGCTGTTGGCTGCTTCTTGAAAAACAACCATTTTTTGGCCGTCTGTCCGGAATCCTTTTTGGAAGTTTGTGCCATCGTCGCAAAGGACAAAGGCAGGATGAATATCAGTAGCAGTAGTTTCTTCATGCAGTCGAATTAAATGGCAATCAATGCCGGAAGTGGCAAAAATAACTGAATTGACCGCAAAGATGAGGTTAAAAATTAGTCAAAATATAACAATTCTAGTGATTGGGACAGGCTAACGGAAGGTTTGGCTTTTACGCATCCGGTTTACCGTGCAAGAAGATGTACCTTTATAGTATTATTAAAGCAACTATTTTGAAATTTACTGATTGTAAGCTGGATGAGCGTTTGTTGGAAGGGATTGACTCAATGGGGTACGAGAACGCCACCCCCGTGCAGGAACAGGTGATGCAGCCCATCCTCGATGGGAAAGACATCATCGCTTCCGCCCAAACGGGTACCGGAAAGACAGCTGCCTTTCTGCTTCCTTTAATCAACAGGTTATTGACGGAACCCCAGGAGGAACAGCAGGTGAAGGCCTTGATCATTGTTCCTACCCGTGAGCTGGCCGTTCAGATCGAGCAGACACTCGAGGGTCTTTCCTACTTCACTTCTATCAGTTCAATTGCCGTATATGGAGGTGGCGATGGCATCAATTTTGCCACTGAAAAAAAGGCTTTGAGCAGCGGGGTAGATATTGTGATTTGCACTCCGGGAAGGATGATCACACACCTCAATATGGGCTATGTTCGGGTGAAAGGATTGAAGTATCTGGTATTGGATGAGGCTGACAGGATGCTGGACATGGGATTTCATGATGACATCATGAAGATCATTGGTCAGCTGCCCAAACAGAGGCAAACACTCTTGTTTTCCGCCACCATGCCGCCAAAAATGCGCGAGCTGGGTCGAAAGATATTGAACTCCCAACCCATGGAAATCAATATCGCCGTATCCAAACCCCCTGAGCAGATTGTTCAGGAGGCTTTCGTGGTGTATGAGCCACAAAAAATCCCGCTGATAAAAAATCTTTTGTCAGAAAGGGCAGGCCAAACAGTTATTGTTTTTTGTTCAAGCAAACAGGCAGTCAAGCAACTTACCCGTGAATTAAAGAAGGCAGGTATTGCCGCCGCAGAGATCCACTCAGATCTCGAGCAAAATCAGCGGGAACAGGTGATGCTCGATTTTCATAGCAGAAAAACCAAGGTGCTGGTAGCAACAGATATTCTGAGCAGAGGTATTGATGTCGACAACATCGATCTGGTGATCAATTATGATGTGCCCCGCGATGGAGAGGATTATGTGCACCGCATCGGACGAACAGCCAGGGCTGAAAGCAAGGGTACTGCCTATACATTCATTATTGAAAAAGAGCAGTCCGCTTTCGCGCGCATCGAAAAGCTATTGGGGAAAGAAGTTACCAAGCGGGAAGTTCCGGCTGAATTGGGACCAACACCGGTATATAATCCGAGGGCTTCCCGTCATCAGGGAGGGGGAGGAAAGAAGCCGGTTCCGCCACGCGGGAAGAAAACCTCCGGTGGCGAAAATACCCATGCTAAAGGCAATCGCCACCTGGGCTTCAGAAGCAATGTTCATCGGCCGAAATAAGCTGCAATGATCAATGTTGCAGATGCGGAAGGGTAGGTGGAAGGGTCGTGGAATCCGGATCTTTCAGCAGGATACTTTTTTCGTTCAACAACTCTGATAGCGGGGCATTGTGTAAACTATCGAGGTTGCTGTTTTTCAGGTACCAGCTTTGTTTGCTTCCATCCGGTTTGTGCCAGCGAATGATCTTGCACTTGCACTGTGCATTTTCCAGTGAGTTATATATTTCTTCCAACCTGCCACCGGCGCCGAGCTTCTGATATACCTCTCGTATGCCAATGATCTGGTTCAGCGGACCTGCATCAAAATTACAGGAAGCAGAAATCACATTC
>DAIMYK010000173.1:0-3683 GCA_036734525.1 Sediminibacterium sp.
ACCAGGTCTTCACTATCCATACACCGTACATGTAATATCTCAGCCAGCCGCGTCCTTCCCCATCCCCCTTTTCCTAGTTCTCCGGTAAACTACTACCAGCCACCGAGAAACATATACCTTCCTCCCTCCTGTACATGCTCTACGGTCAACCGAATGCGGTCGGGGAAAGTGAGTATCTCTTTGCCGAATTTACTGCGATCAAAAAATTTGGGTGACAGCTGAAAAAGCTTGGCATCTACATCACTGAAAACAATGAGCTGGTACTCCTGTAAAATTTTTTCATAATCGCCGGGTCCCAGGTTGTTGTAGAAATCCCAGGCAGAAACAGAGTTCACCGCATAATTCGGGTTTTTCTCGAGCGCTTCTTTCAGCCAGATGCCATAATTGAATATCTCCAATCCCTTGGGACTGTGGTGGAAAGGTGTTTCTGCAAAGACGGGACCCGTTAAGACAGCCCAGTCTCCGACGTAGTAAACATTGTACATATCAAAACATTGAATCTTAAAATTATTTAATTTATTTCATTATTGCTGCTGAAGACGGGAATGCTTTTTCTCCATTCCATCATACAATGATGGGGAATTATTGTCATCTGAAATATTTATCGTAATATTGCAATATACAATTAGAATAATGGGAATTACCAAGAGTCAGTTTTTTACAGAAAAGCAAAATGCACTTGCACAATTGACAAAAGCTTTCGGTCATCCTGCCAGAATCGCCATCATTGAACACCTGCTCAAAGTAGACACCTGTATCTGCGGTGAACTGGTGGATGAATTGCCACTGGCACAACCTACCATCTCACAACACCTGAAAGAACTAAAAAATGCCGGTATCATCAAAGGCAATATCTCTGGAAACGCAATTTGCTATTGTATTGATGAAAAAGCAATTGATAAGATTCAAAATTACCTCTCTTCCATCTCTGCCAGATTGAACAACAAGAAAAACAAATGCTGCTAAAACATACGCTATGAAATTATCAGAATTAAAAAATCACCTCACCCAACTCACAGAAGTTAACTTCCTGCTGCCAAACGGAGACATGCTTCCGAAACATTATCACATCACAGAAGCGGGACTGACAACCAAACATTATATCGACTGCGGAGGTACGATCAGAAAAGAAGAAGTAATCTCTTTTCAATTGTGGGTGGCAGACGATTTCGACCATCGGTTATCTGTGAAAAAACTCAGTAACATTATACAACTGGCCGAACCAATATGGAACAACCGCGACCTTGAAGTTGAAGTAGAATATCAAAGTGAAAGCATCAGCAGACACGGGCTTGAGATCAACGATTCCGGCTTCAAACTCATCAATAAGTTTACCGACTGTCTGGCAAAAGACAAATGCGGTGTTCCTACCGAGAAAATTAAAATCAATTGGAAGGAATTAAATTCGACCCAATCAACCAGCTGCACACCGGGTTCGGGATGTTGCTAATATTTCAAACCAAAAATCAACCTGCAATTCTTCAGTATCTTTTCGAAAGAATTACTTTTTTAATTAATGAACAATATGATTAAGAAAAAGATCCTCGTCCTTTGTACCGGTAACAGTTGCCGCAGCCAGATGGCACATGGCTATCTCGAACATTTCGGCGGAGAACAGGTAGAAGTTTACAGTGCCGGAGTAGAAACACATGGCGTGAACCCAAGAGCCATTGCTTCGATGCGCGAAGATGGCATAGATATATCGCACCACACTTCCAACAACCTCTCTGAGTACATTGCCCTGAATTTTGACTACATCATCACAGTATGCGATAACGCCCAGGAGAGATGTCCGGTATTTCCGGGAAAAGCGACCCGATTGCACCACAATTTTCCCGACCCGGCGAAAGCCAACGGCAGCGAGGAAGAAATCATGGCCGCATTCCGCTCAACAAGAAATGAGATTCGCAGCTATTGTAAAGACTTCATTGAATCTATTTCCTAAAACAGTTGCAAGCAAGAGTAGATTAGTTCTAGTCGCGTTGTACAATCAAATGATCATAGAGCAACAACATGGCTTGTCGCAGAAATGAGTTAACGCCGGCAGTATTGCCGGGAACAACACCGTTGCTGATCAGAACAAATCCAAATTTTTTATCGGGCTGAAAAAACATAGCGCTGTGGAGTCCGTATGCCGAACCGGTATGTCCCCAAAGTAATTGCCCGGGTATAATTTTATCAGAGTTCTCAATAGCAAATGCATAATGGGTATCAGACTTTAAGGGTGTTTGCATGAGCCGTGCACTCTTGCGAGAAATGATTCTCTTGCCTGCATTTTTTCCCTGGCGACTGTGCATGATCATATAGCGTGCCAGGTCTGAAGCGCTGATCTTCATACCACCGGTAGGTGAAAACAAAGGGGCAGAATAACCCAACTGATAATTGGCAACCTCCCGAGTTCGGGAAGCATAGGCCCCCGGTGATAAAACAAACCTTCCCGAATCAGAGCGGTATTCATAGATAGCTGCTAACCTCGAAGTGTCAAGCTCATCTAAATTATAGCCACCGGAAAGCTGCAGGGGAGCAAGCACATGGTTAAATACATATTGATCGAATCGCTCTCCCGATACGCGCTCAATGATCGCACCGATCATGTTATAATTCATGTTGCAGTAACTGAATTTTGATCCCGGGGGATAATTGCTGTAGGCATCCACCCACTTTACATTTTTTTCAGGATGAATGGCATCGAGGGTAAAATATCCCTGGCTGTCATTGATAGAAGAAAGATGCGACATCATTAAACGTAGCGTAATGATGCTGTCCGGGTAACGGGGATTGCGAACAGGAAAACCAATCAAATCACTCACATCCTGATCAATGGAGAGCTTTCCCTGTTCTTGTAATTGCATGATGGCAGTTGCAGAGAAAGATTTGGAAATGGAAGCAATGCGAAACATAGATTCATTGGTAAGCGGAATTGCTCTTTCCAGGTTCTTGTATCCAAATGAATGCGCATAAATGATTCTGTTATTCTTAACAACGGCAACAGATAAGCCCACAACAGGCTTAGTCTTCATCAGTGAATCAATGGAAGCAGTAATTTTTTCAGTCTGGGCAAAAATTTTTGCAGCCAACAGCAACAACAAAAGGGAGATAACTATTTTTCGCATACCTGAAATTAGTACATTCCAACGGAAGCGAGAAGTTACAGCATGGCCTTGATTTGATAACGTTGATTTAATTATATTTGAATAAATACGTACTCATGGGAAAACTTATCCGCTATTTTCTCCTGGCAGCATTGTTGCTACTAATCGGCCTATTGGTTTTTAACACTTCCAAAAAGAGCGAACCTGATAATAGCGTTGCCATTGAAAAAATTCCATCAGCAGGTGATTCGGCTGTTTTTCACATGAGTCGTGCCATTCAAATCAAAACCGTTTCGAAAGGCGACACTTTACCCATAGATACTGCCGAGTTCGTTGCCTTCAGACAATTCCTGGAAGGCAGCTATCCTTTGATACACCGGCAACTGAAGCGACAAGTATTCAATGAATTCAGTTACCTGTATGAATGGAAAGGCAAGGACAGCAGTCTGGCCCCCTGGGTACTTATGGCGCACCAGGATGTAGTTCCTGTTGAGGGTGCGGCTGAAAAGAACTGGACAGTGCCCAGTTTTGGAGGAGTAATTAAAAATGATACAATTTGGGGTAGAGGAGCAGTGGATGATAAATCCTCGT
>DAIMYK010000173.1:3693-4456 GCA_036734525.1 Sediminibacterium sp.
CATCATTGAAGGGGTTGAATTTTTATTGCGGCAAGGTTTCGTACCTGCGCGATCGATTTATCTTTCTTTCGGACATGATGAGGAAGTGGCTGGAAGAAGGGGCGCTCGTGCCATCAGTACCTGGATGCGGGAACAAAAAATCAAGCCGGCACTGGTTTTAGATGAAGGCGGGCAAATTGACACAGAACATTTCAAAGATTTAGGCAGACCCGTAGCTATTATCGCTACAGGCGAAAAGGGATATACCAACATTGATTTGAGTGTGGAAATTCCCGGCGGACACTCCTCTATGCCTGCGAAAGAAACAGCTATTGATGTGTTGAACAAAGCAATTGCCGCGGTGCGGGAAAAACAAATGCCGGGAACAATAACTCCGGTTGTGGAAGAGATGATTCGCCGTACCAATGCACCCGGTCCATTCCTCAAAAGAATGGTAACACAGAACCTATGGCTAACCACTCCTTTGGTGAAATGGGAAATGGAAAAATCGAAAGAGACAAATGCGCTTATTCATACGACTCTTGTTCCCACTATTGTGCAGGCGGGCATTAAAGACAATGTTATTCCCACCATCGCCAAGGCCACTTTTAACAGCCGTATCCTGCAGGGTCAAACCAGCGATGATGTGCTGGCATTCGTAAAAAAAGCAGTGAATGATGAGCGGGTCGTGATCACCAAACAAACCAAGTCGCTCATCGAACCATCGCCCATGACTTCTTTCAAAGACCCGGCCTTTGCTCAATTAGAAAATATCTTTAAAAGA
>DAIMYK010000174.1:0-4444 GCA_036734525.1 Sediminibacterium sp.
TTATAAAGAAGATGACCTGGATGCTCCTACCCGTCTTTTCATTGCCAATCCTCCCGAAGGAAAGGGAAAGGGCAAGGAACTGTTTCAAAAGTTGTCCGACTTCAAAACTCGTTTGTTATCGATTAATGATACACTTGCACAAGAGATAGGTAAGAACCTGCCTCTCGACCTGACCATTCCAAAAACAAACAACAAAGCGGGACAGGGTGACTGGGCGTATCATTACTTTCACATGACACCTGCGATTGCAGCCATTACTATTCTGAGCAAATTACAGAATGATGTACGCAACTCTGAGGCTCAGGTAGTAGAATATTGTCACAAAGAAATCGGTGAAGTTGAAATCATTTATGATGAATTCAAGGCTTTTGCTGCTACTGATACCAAATACATCATGCAAGGTGAGGAACTTACCATTACTGCAGGTATTGGTGCATTCAGTAAAAATGCACAACCAACAATTTCGATTGATGGAAGAGTTGTTCCGGTAAAGGATGGCGCAGGCGAATATAAATTTGTTGCAACAGCACCGGGCACTTACAGCAAGAAAGTACGCATCAACTTTAAAAAACCAGATGGTACCGAGTCTTTTGAAGAAAAAGAAGTTAAGTATACTGTTGGTACCCCCAGCGGACTGGTAGTATCGACTGATAAAACCCGTGTTTTTTATGTAGGATTGGAAAACCCGCTTAGCGTAACAGGCGGAAGCGGAGATGAGAAAGTTAATGTTTCCTTCTCCGGCTCCGGTGTGACCGGAACTAAAACAGGTCCGGGACAATATTTAGTAAATTGTTCTACACCAGGCATTGCCAATGTAATTGCTACCGATGGCAAGAATACACAAAAACTGACTATACCCATAAAGAAAACCCCCGATCCGCTGGCTACCGTTGGCGGCAGGGCCGGTGGAGCCATTCCGCCCAATATTTTCCGCGCTCAGCTGGGTGTAGCTGCTGAACTGAAAGACTTTATTTTCGAAGGGGTGAAGTTTAATGTGATTGAATACACCATGATATTTACCGGTAGAGGATTTCCTGAATTGGAAGTGGCTGAAATCAAGGGCAGTCCCTATTTTTCTGAGGAAGCCAAGCAGTACATTAAGAGAAGTGGTGAGGGCACAACCATCATCATTGATGAAATCAAGGTTGTTGGACCCGGTGGAACAAGAAAATTGCAACAAAATTTATCATTTACGTTACAACAATAGGGTATGAAGAAGTTAATGATTTTAGCTTGTAGCATCGTTGGTTTGATGGGAACAGTCAATGCACAGTCGGCTTATAAAAAGAAGGCTGGTAATGCACCTGCTACCAACCAGACAACCCCTGCACCTGCCACTAATCAGCCGGCAGCAGCCAAAACCAATCGTGGCATCTCTCAAATTGGAAATGCCCCCGCTCAGGGCGCCAATGCGAATACAAATCCCGCAGCTGCTGGTAATGCGGCTGCTGGAAACGCAGCTGCTGGAAACGCCGGCATGGTAAGTGCTCAGGCTGACACCATTCCAATTGAGTTTGATACCACCAGTCGTATCCAAAAGTCGGAACTCTCCCTGAGGAATCCATTTGCTACCGATCGCTCTCAGAATCGTGACAGAAGACCTCTTGAATACGAACATCTGCGGGAAGATGATAACATGTGGAGTGAGTTTATCTGGCGTGAAATAGATTCCAGAGAAAAAATCAACCAGAGTTCCAACTATCCCGGGACATATTAAAATGTAGATCGTCGCTTTTTTTCTATCCTTATCAATGCAATCTAAAACGACTCGATTGTTGCTTTCCAGGATGACATGTTTACCCGACCTTTTTCAAGTGATAAGATAAGACAACAAATCAACGGAAAACTGGATACTACAGATGTAACAGATATTATTTCAGGGGCCATTGCCAAAAAGTCTGTCAGTTTCAAGCCACTCTTTGCATTTGACTCCGTTTATACTTTCCGTTTGAAAGAGCAGGTTTTATTTGATAAAGAAGCTAGTCGTTTGTTCACCAGAATCATCGGAATTGACAACATTGCTAAGTTTGTAGTTGGTGGCAAATCAGAGCCCAAAGCACTTTTCTGGTTGTACTATCCTGACCTGAGAAGAATCTTCGCTAAACTCGACGTGTATAATCCCCGCAACTATGCCAGCCGTATGACCTGGGAAGAACTGTTCGAAAGCCGTTATTTCAGCAGCTACATCGTTAAGACAAGTGCCAATAATCCCCAAAACAGAGACTTATTACAAATAGTCAATGGTGATAAATTGATGCGTTTGTACCAGGGTCAGGACATCAAAAACAGGATTTTTGATTTTGAACAAAACCTCTGGCAATACTAATCTGCCGGAGCATAGAATATGAAAAAAGGGGGCCGAGGCCCCCTTTTTTCATAATGAAAATCAAATACTTAGCAAAAATTGTAAGACTTGTTGTTTATGTGTAAATTAATTATTATCTTCGTTACGGTTTTTCATAGGATATTGGATTTTAAAACGGGACTGGATTTTTATCCTGGTCCCTTTTTTTTACCCTTTATTGAAATGTTCCAATACCAATGCGGCTTTTGCCGGACCTATCAAGCTCTCCAAAGTGACTTTCGGTAATTCCTTTATTTTTTTCACGGATGAAAAAGTGCTGAGTAGTAATTCTGCAGTTTTCTTTCCAATACCCGGAATATCCTCTAATTCATTTTTAAAAGTTCCTTTGGAGCGTTGTTTTCTGTGGAACTGAATACCGAATCGGTGAACCTCATCTCTGATTTGTCTTATCAGCCGCAATGCATCGCTTGTCCACGGCAATTGTATCGAGTTCTTATCTCCGGGAAAAAAGATTTCTTCCTGATTTTTTGCCAGACCAATTACTGTCATTTTTCCCTTCAATCCCAATGATTCTAAACTCTCCAGCGCAGCATTGAGTTGTCCCTTACCCCCATCAATAATGATAAGATTGGGAAGAGGAGATTGTGATTCGACTAAACGTTTATATCTTCTGTGAACAACTTCCCGCATCGTCGCAAAATCATCTATACCGGTAACAGTTTTCACATTAAAATGTCTGTAATTCTCTTTTGCCGGTAAACCATGTATGAAACAAACCATGGCTGATACCGGATACCCCCCCTGAAAATGGCTGTTATCGAAACATTCTATGTGTTCCGGTAGGACTGGTAATTGCAGTAACTCTTGCAGAGAAGCAAGGGTCTTAGTTCTTTTCTCGTTGGAATCATCTTTTTGATGAATAGATTGTTTGTACTTCCAGTCCTTTTGATAATAAGCTACATTTTTCAATGACAGATCAATCAATTTTTTCTTATCTCCTCCTTTTGGAACTGTGATGGTAATGTCGTTTTCCGGATAATCTATTGAAATAGGAACGACGATTTCAGAAGCCATGCTATTGAATTGATCCCGAATATTTGATATGGCAAATGCCAATACCTCTTCGTCCGGTTCATCAAGTTTGGTTTCCAGTTGAACATGATGTGTCTGTATGATAGTACCATTCTGTACCATCAAATAATTCACGAAAGCAATTGAACCATCTCTAGACAAGGTAAATACATCGAGATTACCCTGTAGTTTTCCCACCACAACCGATTTTGCCTGATAGTCCTCCAGATAGGAAAGTTTTTTCTGTATTACTGCAGCCTCTTCAAACTGAAGGTTTTTAACCGCCTCTTTCAGGTTATCTCTGAGCAGTGCAGTGACCGGTTGAAGATTTCCTTTAAGGATATTTTTTACTTGTTGTAATGAAGTATTATAATCATCTTCTGATTGTTTGTTTTCACAGGGCCCCTTACAATTACCCAGGTGGTATTCCAGACAGACTTTGAAATTACCTCTGGCGATATTTTTAGATGAAAGTTGCAATTTGCAGGTGCGCAGAGGTATCATTTGTTTGACCAGTTCCATCAATTCCCTCACTTTACCTACGGAAGTGAAGGGCCCCAGGTATTCAGACCCGTCTGCATATTTCCTTCTGGTGAGGAATACCCTCGGAAAGGGCTCTTTCTTGATTACAATGTAAGGATAGGTCTTATCATCTTTCAATAGAATATTGTAGCGGGGATGATATTCCTTGATCAGGGTATTCTCCAATAAAAAAGCATCCTGTTCGGTGTCAACAATGGTAAATTCTACTTTCCGGATCTTTTTTACCAGTTCATGGGTCTTGTACGAGGTTCTGTCCTGCGAAAAATAAGAGGCAATCCTTTTTCTCAGGTCTTTCGCTTTGCCCACGTAGAGCAAATGATTTTGTTCCCCATAATATTGATAAATACCCGGTAAGTGCGGAATACCCGGTGCTATGGCAGCAAACTCTTCTTTTGTCATAACGGTTGCCTGTTATGTGGTTCCCAGCTTACATCGATCGCTTCAGTTTGGGTGCTTTCTTTCAGGTCGGTTGCACGTGTAATTAAAAATCCTTTATCGGTTCGCCAGCTAAAGTGTTCATTGATG
>DAIMYK010000175.1:0-4428 GCA_036734525.1 Sediminibacterium sp.
CTTGATGGAATTACTATTGATGACCCCATCAGCACTCCACTTTTTCCATTGATTCCCCTCGGGTCTGAGCTGAACTTTTTTCCCTTCGGGGGAAGTCAATCCTATCCAAACGGGGAGGTCAAAATCTTCCAGACAATTTTCCCAGCGATAAAAGATTGTTTTGCCATCAGGTGCCAGTGCATAAGCGAATCTGGGAATTTGTATGGTGGTTAGGTATTGTCTATAAATAGAGGACACTGACCAGCCGGTAAAGCGGGTAGTTATTTTTTCTATATCTGCATAATCTACCTGCGAATGGTAAAACTCTTTGTTCATGGCGCGGAGGTAGCTGCGAAAAAGGGAGTCATTGTTCATGGCATGTCGTATGCTATGAATCATATTGGCTGTCTTGGGATACATATCTCCACTGCCTTCTTTATTTACACCATACGGACCTACAATCGCAGTTTGATTTTCAATGTTCTGGCGAAGTCCGTAATTGTATTCATTACCTGCCTGTTTTCCATAAAGATATTCTGTGTACAACGTTTCTGTATAGGTCGTATAGCCCTCATGTATCCACATATCGGCAATGTCATTGCTGGTGATGTTGTTGGCAAACCATTCATGGCCACTTTCATGAATGATGATATAATCCCATTTGGTTCCCCAGCCGGTCTGACTCAGATCCATACCCAGGTAGCCATTCAAAAATTTATTGCCATAGGCTATAGCACTTTGGTGCTCCATTCCCAGGTGAGGAGCTTCCACCAGTTTATAACCATCTTCATAGAAAGGGTAGGGGCCTAGCCAGTATTCGAATGCCCGCAGCATGGACTTAGCCTGGGTAAATTGTTTTTTAGCATCATCTACATGGTCTTCCAAAACCCAATAAGAAAGATCCAGTTTTCCTTTCTCCCCTACAAGTGTGTCCGTGAAGTTGGTGTATTTCCCTATATAAGGAATCAGGTTGTAATTGTTGATCGGATTTTTAACTTCCCATGTATAAGATTTGAGTCCGGATTTGACGGTTTCTTCTTTTATAAGCCTTCCATTTGCTACACCGGTCAAGCACTCCGGAACTATCATGGTTAGACTTGCACCCTGATCGGGCTCATCACTTTGGTGGTCTTTGCAGGGATACCAAACACTGGCTCCGAGGCCCTGGCAGGCAGCACTGATCCAGGGGTTCCCTTTCTCGTCCTTTGTCCATATCCAGCCACCATCCCAGGGGGGGCGAATGGCAATGGTGGGTTTACCGCTGAAATAGATGGTAATGCTGCTTTTTATATATTCTTCCGGAAGTTTTGGAAATTGAACCATGGCAACATTCCCTTCTCTATTGAAATTCAGCTTTGTGCCTCCTTTAAAGTCCCACTATATGCTGTCAATCTGCATGGGCTGCTGTAAATCAATCTGCATCGAACTGAGGGGGGTTGTAGTTGTGCTGGAAAAACTGATGCGGTTCTTTCCTGTAATGATTCTTCGGCTTATATCCGGCTGAATTACGATGTCATAACGGAGTACATTCCACCAGGTTCTTAGCTCATTGAGACTCCCCCGAAGTGTATCGGCCCTGGTGGATTTCTCTTTCGTTTCCATCAGCTGGGCGCTGGAAGGAGTAATGGAGAAAGTGCTTATAAGTAACAGTAGTAAGATATACTTCATACCTTAAAAGTACATCAACCCTTGCTAAATAAATCTAAAAACAACCCTGAAAAAGAAAGTGGCGATAAAAAAGCTTTATTGCTTTCTCAGCTTGTCTTTGAAAACCTTTTCAAATTTCTCAAGTTTCGGTGCAATTACATACCGGCAATAGCCTTGGTAGGGATTACTATTATAATAATTCTGGTGATAGTTTTCTGCCGGGTAATAATTTTTGAAGGGTTCTATGAGCGTTACAATGGGTTTGTCCCAGGCTCCGCTTTTATCTAGCGCGGCCTTATATTTTTCTGCTTTTTGCTTTTGCTCATCGTTGATATAATAGATAACACTGCGGTATTGTGGTCCCGCATCATTTCCCTGGCGATCCATGGTGGTGGGGTCATGCGTCTTCCAGAATACCTCCAGCAACTCGTCAAAACTGATCTCTTTCGGGTTATATACTATTCTGGCCAATTCTACATGTCCGGTATTTTTATCACAAACCTGCTCATAGGTAGGATTTTCCACCCATCCACCGCCATAACCACTTTGAACGGCATAAACTCCTTTCAGGCGCTGGAAAAAAGCTTCCGTACACCAAAAACAACCTTCGCCAAAATAGGCTGTATCAGTAATACCACCGGCGGGTAGGGCTTCCTGGGACATAATACTTATTTTTTCTGGTTCGGCGGACTGTGCACAGGAGAACAGACAGCAACTAATGGAGAAGGTAAAAAGTTTCCTGAACATACAAGCGAATTTACTGCTCTAACAAGTCAATCGCTGTTTGGTTGAAATAAAAGGGAGCAGACAGAATTAAGGATGTCTCCCCGATGCCAATGGCAAATTGTACCTTCGCGGCGTAAGTATCAATACAGATGCGCGGATATCCTGAAAATGCATTTACCCAATAGGAGTTCGACAAGGTCATTGGCTTGCTCACTTCCTATACCCGAACCCAACCGGCCAAAGAACGGGCTCAAAATTTGCGTGTTCATACCAAAAAAGAATACATCATCCGTGAATTGAAGCAGTCCCATGAATACCTGCTCCTACTGCAACAGCAACAGCATCTGCCCAATGATTTCACTGCTCCGCTGCATCGGGAACTAAAAATGCTGGGTATTCCCGGTGCTGTTTTGGTGGCTGAACAATGGCTGCTTATTGCGCGGCTCTGTGATAACCTGCAGCAGATTTTTCGATGGATGGATATGGAGCGAAGGCAGGCATTTCCCGCTTTGGCAGAGATCCTCGAAGGGTGTTATGATGAAAAAAAGATTCCGGAAGCCATACAAAAAGTTTTGGATGATACAGGTGCTGTAAAAGATACCGCCTCACCCGAGTTGCAACACATCCGGCAACAGTTGTACAAGAAAAGACAAGAATTGCGACGCATATTTGACAGGGTAGTGGGGAAGTTACAAAAAGCCGGTTTCAGTGCCGATATAGCGGAAAGTTTCAGCAATGGAAGAAGGGTGGTGGCAGTATTCTCCGAACACAAGAGAATGGTGAAAGGTATCTACCACGGGGAGAGTGACAGCAGAAAAACCGCATTCATAGAACCGGAAGAAACCATAGAACTCAACAATGAGCTATACTCATTGGAAAACGAGGAAAGACAAGAGATACACCGCATATTTCGGGAACTAACTGCAGAACTTTCTTTCAATGCACCTTTGTTGCAGGAATACTATCGGGTTACGGCTGATTACGATTTCGTTAGGGCCAAAGCAAAAATGGCGATGGATATGGATGCGCACATGCCGGTGATTTCAGATCGGGCACAGATGAAATTGATACAGGCCTGTCACCCCTTGCTTCTTCTTTATAACCGGGCTGCAGGAAAAAAAACAATTCCATTGAATATTACCCTCCATGATGACCAGCGTATATTGGTCATTAGTGGTCCGAATGCCGGAGGTAAAACGGTGACAATGAAAACCGCTGGTTTATTGCTGTTGATGGTGCAAAGCGGTTTGCTGGTGCCCGTTCACCCGGATAGTGAAATGGGGATTTTCCGACAGTTGTTTATACACATGGGAGATACCCAGAACCTGGCATTTGAGCTAAGTACCTACTCTAGTCACCTGCTACACATGAAGCATTTCATGGAAAATGCCAATGGAAAAACTTTGTTTTTTATAGATGAACTGGGCAGTGGCAGTGATCCCAGTCTGGGGGGCGCTTTTGCCGAAGTGATATTGGAGGAATTGTCCCACAAACATGCTCAGGGCATCGTTACTACCCATTACCTGAATTTGAAAGTGATGGCCAATCATACCCGGGGGGTGGTGAATGCAGCTATGTTATTTGATGAAGCGAATCTTCAGCCGCTCTACCAGTTGGTGATTGGAAAGCCCGGTAGCTCCTACACATTTGCAATTGCCGAACGTATCGGACTCTCCCGCCACCTGATCAACAAGGCCAGAAAACTTGTGGAGGAAAATCATTTCAGTCTGGATAAATTACTCAATCGAACAGAAAGAGATTTGCAGGAAGTGCAAAAAGAAAGAGCTGAGTTGCAAAAACTGCTCAAAGAAAATTCCGCACTCAAAAAGCAAATGGAGGCGGTTATTCAAAAAGAAAAACACCGGCAGGAACTGGAAATACTGCAGGAGAAAAATAAGATGAATGCCTCGCAATTGACCTATCTCAAAGACATGGAGCGAAAACTGCGTCAGGTGGTTACTGATTATAAAAAGACAGAGGACAAACAGGAGGTTATTCGACATCTCAGAGATCTGTTGTTTGGATAAAAGGAATCGGTGGCTGTCAAGAAGATGGCGGGAACGGTCGATAAGCTGT
>DAIMYK010000176.1:0-3664 GCA_036734525.1 Sediminibacterium sp.
GATTTCAGCGAGAGGATTCCGGAAAAGTATTCAGTTTCTGGGGACATATCCGTGTTCAGCAATACATACCGGGCAAGTCAATTGTAGCAGAGGAATTGCCCATGACAAAAAATGATTCTCTGGAAAAGTTAATCAGCAATATCGCTGGAGTTAAAAAAATACAGCCCTTTGCCACCCGATCTGCTGTAATGGAACACAATAAACCCATCGAAGGCGTTCTGATCAAAGGCATCTCTGCCAAATATGACTCAGTTCCATTCATGCGCTTCCTGCAAAAGGGGAACTGGATCAAGTGGAGTGACAGCAGTTATAGCCAGGATGTGCTTGTCTCCAGTGAACAAGCCCGACTGCTCAACATCCAACTACATGATACACTTACGTTGTATTTTATCTCTCCGGATGAAAGTACCCGCACCTACCGTAAAGTAAAGGTCTGCGGTATCTACCAAACTTCTATTGCAGAGTATGACCAATTGTTTGTAATCGCCGATCTAAGGATGTTGCAACGCGTGAGTAATTGGTCTGCCGATCAAATAGGAGGCTACGAGGTTTTTGTAAATCAAACTTCCGAAATCAATTCTGTGCATACCCGGGTCGCCGGGGTTTTGCCGCTTCAGACCGGCAGCAGTACCATTGAAGAAATCTTCCCTAATATATTTGATTGGTTGTTGATACAAAACCTCAACAGGAACGTTCTGTTCATCATTCTGGGAATTGTGGGACTCATCAATATGGCTACCTGCCTGCTGGTGCTCATCTTAGAGAGAACAAGAATGGTAGGCATCTTACAAACACTCGGAGCACCCGGAAAAATGATCAGGTATATCTTTCTTTACCAGGCAATGCTGATAGCCCTGGCGGGAATTCTGCTGGGTTGTCTGGCAGGACTCGCACTTTGCTGGATTCAACAGGCCACAGGATTTATTCGACTGGACGAAGCCTCTTACTATGTTTCAGTTGCACCGGTACAAATTATAGGATGGCAGATACTGGTTATTGTGGGTTCGGCGCTGCTGATATGTTTTCTTTGCCTCTTATTGCCCACACTCATTATTCGCACAGACCGACCAATCCAATACATTCAATTGAGGTAAACGACCTCCGGCTGATTTTTTTATTCACATTCTTTCAACCATCTTGAGGTAAGGCCGGATTTCAGGCTCCGGGAGCCGTTAAAAAAATGTTACTTTGTCACGACTGTCTTTACAGTTCAACCCCCAGCTATGAGCCGACCGGATGTTGCTACAGATTTTTCCTTCCCCTCCCACCTTTCCATTAAGGTATTGGGGAAATACACGGTACTGAGAATAGGTACTCCACCGGCCAGAAAGCAAGCAAAACGCGGTATCAATATCAAAAAATACCGGCGCTCCTTCTTCCATCTGGATCGATTGGAAGACACTTTCAATAATTTTGGTGAATTATTATATGGAGGATTGGTATTGTTCCTTGCACCCCTCTTGTTTGTCTATTTCTCTTTGACCAATTTTGTTCTTTATGATGGGACCGAGTTATTCCTTCAAACTATCGGAATTGGAGCAATCATAATCAGGGTTTTCGTTTTAATATGGATTGCAAGACAATCGTCTATCTATCGTTGTTCCCTCCAGGATCCATTGCTACTAGCAATAGTAATGCCTGCCATTGCTTGTATTGTTGCCGGAATTATTCTGTCAGATGTGGAGGAAGACAGAAGAGCACGATTCATAGGCACCCAGCAAGAAAAAATGAATACTGAACAGGTGAGGGAAACAGAAATGCTTCCACCCATTTCACCGGCTGAGCTGTTGCCGGTTCAACCACTCTCCCCCGCAGTTCAGGCGGAGCTACTGGCTGCACAACAGAGGAGAATTCAGGAGCTGGAGGAAGCCGAACTGGCCCGAATCGCATCCTGATGGCCGTTTAATTTCTTTTCAGATAAGACAAAAGTATACCGGTTGCTACCGCAGCATTCAAAGATTCTGCTTTCCCCAGCCGGGGTATGGATACGGGTATGTTGATGAAAGGTAGTAAGTCAGGTTGAATACCATGACCTTCATTGCCAATGATCAAGGCTGCCTGCTCAACGGTTGCCTGACCATAGACGGAAGGACCATCCAGCACAGCACCCATAACAGGCGATTTATATTGTCCTAACCATTCTAGCAGTGAAGTATAACTCACCGATACCCGAAGAAAGCTTCCCATGCTACTCTGAATGACTTTTGGGTTGAACAGATCGGCCGAATGCTCACCCGCTATGATTTGACGAATTCCGAACCAGTCTGCAATGCGCAGCAATGTACCCATGTTTCCGGGATCCTGCACTGTATCCAGCACCAGAGTAAATCCCTCCGGTTGTAGTGGTACCTCACGGAGTACAGGCATTTCCACCAAAGCCAATACCGCTCTTGCTGATTGTAATCCGCTCATCTGCTGCAACTGTTCCTCCCCTGCTTCCTGAACAGGTACAGAGATCTGGTCATGTACCCGGAGCCAGTCACTGCTGGCATAGAGTTGTCGCACCTGCCAATCACTCCGCAACAACTCATCCACGGCCTTCTCTCCTTCCACAATAAACAGGCGCTCCTGCGCTCTGTGTTTTTTCTGGCACAAACTTTGAATATATTTGACCTCCCGCTTACTGATCATGTAAGTTGATTGAATGCGTAAATTACAACATCATATTGTCTTCTTTGCGGGACTTTTGTTCTTGGGTTCCTGTAGTTTGGAAAAACGTACTGTTATCAGCAATCCCCCCCGTCAGAAGCCCTTTGTCTATGATACGAAGATCCTTGTTAACGGGGATATATCCAAAGATGAGAGAATCCGACTTACCGATGAATTGGAAAAATACTGGGATGACAGCATCCGTGTAAAAAAAGTCTCCCAGTTGGGCATCAGGTATGTGATAAAAAATCCGGCGGCTTATGATTCGGCGAACCTTGAAAGTAGCATCGGATACATGAATGAATACCTGAATTCACAGGGATTTTATTATGCAAAATTTGACCCAAGTATAAGTACAGATTATGTCAAAAATCAGGAGAGAAAACGAATTTCCCTCTCTATTGAATTGGGTAAAAACATCACTTTTGATTCTATCGGTTATGAATTAAAAGACAGTAACCTGCAGACATTGACACTGCAAGAAAAAAACAAGAGACTGATCCAACCGGGAGATCCTTATACCAAGGGCGCCATCAGTGACGAGTTGGACAGATTGGTGAGTGTGTACAGACAAAATGGTTACTATCAGTTCACGCGGGAACATATTTTTGCGCATGTAGATACCCTCGACCGGTCACTTTTTGATCTAACACTCGACCCCGTCAAGTTGGTGGAACTGATTGTTCTAGCCTACAACAAACGCCAAAAAAATACCAGCTGGCCTGTTTCGATGGAAAGAAGAGATCCGGTGGATTCTTCCGTGCTGATACCTTTTAAAATAGGAACTCTATATTATTATCCTGAAACCCGCCTCGCAGATTTACCCGATAGTCTCCCCTATGCAGGCAACTGGCTTGAATCAAGACGCCCCAATGCAGTGATGCGATACAGAAAAGGACTTTTTGTTGAGCAGCCCATGTTAGAGCACACTTACCTGCAACATGGTGAGCTATTCAATGAAAAAACATACTTTAAAACACTAAATAAATAATCAATAAACAAATAACTTTCAATA
>DAIMYK010000176.1:3674-4424 GCA_036734525.1 Sediminibacterium sp.
AATGGATTGGCCAAGCTGGGTGCCTGGCAATCAGCTGATGCTAAAATTTTACAACGCGGAAAAGATACGCTGGACATTCACTATTTCCTGGTACCTGCCACCAAACAAAGCTTTTCTATTGACCTGGAGGGCAGCAGAAATACTACTGACATAGGTGCCGGAAATCTATGGGGACTCTCCACCAACCTGAGTTATCTGAACAGGAATGTTTGGAAAAGATCTGTACAAGCAATAACTGCTTTCAGAACAGGTGTCGAATTGAATATACTCAATAGCCAGTCCGGACCATTGGTACAGACTTTTCACATCAGTTTGGGACACACCTATTCTTTTCCCCACCTGATTTTACCGGTGAAAAAATGGAGACCATTGCAAAAAGCTGATGACAGAAGGACCTTGTTAAATCTTACCGGTTCCTTTGTGAATAGACGTGATTTTTATTTATTGCGTTCGCTGGTCTCCAGTTGGGGGTATGAATGGAAAAAGAACAACATCACCTGGCTTTTCAAGCCCATCAATGTTGAATTGTACACCATTGAAAGATTTTACAAACTGGATAGTTTATTGCTGACCAATCCTTTCCTGCAAACCTCCTTCAACGAAGGAAGGGTTTTCGGACAAACGCTCACTGTATTTATAAGTTTCCCTTCAGCACGCAATCCCAACAAATGCCATTTCTTTCGTTTTGGATTGGATGAATCCGGAGGATTGTTTTCTATTTTCAATATAAACCCCTCACAGATTTACCGT